>JBOHIT010000246.1:0-2935 GCA_050726155.1 Bradyrhizobium sp. | reverse complement strand
GATGTTGGTCATGGTCAGCACGATGATCGCCTGGTTGAGGGTGGAAACTTCGTAGCTGGCCTTGGCGGCGTCGCACACCTGGAAGAAGGCGACGCCGTCCACCGTCACGGTGGCGTTGTCCTTGGTGATCACTTCCTGCTCGGGACTGTTGATCACCTGCTCCATCATGTTCATCTTGCGGCCGACGCGGTCGAAATAAGGAATGATGAGGTTGAGGCCCGGCGCCAGCGTGCGGGTGTATTTGCCGAACCGCTCGATGGTCCAGTCAAAGCCTTGCGGCACGGTCTTGACGCCGGCGAACAGGGTCACAATGACCAGCAGCAAAAACGCAATCGCAAAAATGTCGAAACCAGTCATGAATTCCCTCCAAAACCGGCAAAAGCCGTTGCCGGACGCGGTCGTCCATATGTCTGCCTGACGGCACCGCCGGTTCAGCCCGGCTGTTCTCGAATGATTACGTAGGCAGCCGTTTGGCCGCCGCCAGATGTATGGCGTCTGAACGCCTGACAAATGGCTTGTTTCGTTCGGAAAAACCCGGGCTTCAATAGGCCGTGTATGGATGATCTTCATCCTATTCGATGACTTCGTCAGCGGTGGCGAGAAGCGACTGGGGCGGGTCGAGGCCAAGCGCCTTGGCCGTCTTGAGATTGACTGTCAGCACGTACTTGGTCGGTTGCGCCACCGGCAGGTCAGCCGGCTTTTCGCCCCGAAGGACGCGGCCAATATATCCTGTGGTCAGCAACACCAGCCCCAGATCGTCTCCGGAATAACTCATCAACCCGCCTGCTGCGGTATAAGCGGGTGCGTCGAAAATGGTCGCGACGCCGTAGCGTATCGCCAATTCCGCAATCTGTTCGCGGCGTACGAAAAAATTCGAGTCGGTGCCGCAGAGCAGCACGGAGTGGCGCGGGATGCCGGCAAACGCGGCTTCCAATTCCGGGCTGTTGGTCGCGCGGAGGATATCCACGCGAATCCCAAGGGTTGTTGCAGCCGCGGCCACATCGTTGATAAAGCCTTCGGCCAGACTCGAAGCGGGATTGATCAGCGCCAAGTAATGGTTCGCGTCCGGTGCCATCTCGCGCAGCAGAGCGAGCCGCTTCGGGGCAAGCTCCGCGTTCAGCGTGGTGACCCCCGTGATATTGCCACCCGGCCGATTGAGGCTTGCGACGAGACCGATCTGAACCGGGCTGGCCGACGATAGAAAAACGATCGGAATGGTTTTGGTGGCGGCCTTTGCCGCCAGCGCCGCTTCAGTCGAGAATGGTGTCGTGATAACCGCGACCCGCCGCTGAACCAGTTCGGCCGCGAGCTCCGGTAGTCTGTCAAACGCACCGTCCGCCCAACGAAATTCGATTGCGACATTCTGCCCTTCGACGAGCCCGAGCTGGGCCAGCCCCTTGCGGAACGTGGCTAGTCGCTCGACATTCTGGTCCGCCGATCCCTGATGCAGGAAGCCGATGACCGGCATCGCGGTCTGCGCACGCACAGCGAACGGCAAGGCCGCGGCGCCGGCAGCAACCGAGAGGAATTCCCGCCGCCTCATGTGCAATTCCCCTGGAGTTCAAAATTCCTAAATCCAGCCCTGAAGCTCGCGCAATACCAGTTGGCGGATCACGTCCATGCCGGGCTCGGAAGCGTTGAGGCATGGGATCGCGGCGAAATGCTCGCCGCCATTATGTTTGAAAATCTCGGCGTTTTCCTGCGCGATCTCTTCCAGCGTCTCCAGGCAATCGGCGGAGAAGCCGGGGGTCACCACCGCAATGCGCTTGACGCCATCTTTCGCGAGTTGCGCGATGGTCTTGTCGGTATAGGGCTGCAGCCATTCGTCGAAGCCGAAGCGCGATTGAAATGTAAGCTGCAGTTTGCTGGCATCAAGGCCCATGCGCTTGCGCAGGGCGTCCGTTGTTGCGATGCACTGCGCCTGGTAGGGATCGCCCTTGTCGACATATTTCTGCGGCATGCCGTGGAATGACGCCAGGATCAGTTCGGGCTGGAACGGCAGGGTCGCCAGATGCGTCGAGATCGAGACCGCCAGCGCATCGATGTAATCAGGATCGTCATAATAGGGCGGCGTCACCCGCAGGATCGGCTGCGCGCGCATGCCGGCCAGCACGCGGAACACTTCGTCGCACACGGTCGCTGACGTCGCCGCGGAATATTGCGGATAGAGAGGCACGACCAGCAGGCGGTCGCAGCCTTGCGCGGTCAGGGCATCGATGCGCGAGCGGATCGACGGGTTGCCGTAACGCATCGCCCAGTCGACCACGACATGCTCATGGTCCGAGATCGCCTCAGCGAGCTTTTCGGCCTGCGCGCGCGTGATCGTCTTCAGCGGGGACTCGTTTTTCTCGACGTTCCAGATCTTCTGGTAGTCGCGTGCCTTGCGGCGGGGACGGATGCGCAAAATGATGCCGTTGAGGATCAGCTTCCAGCGCAGGCCCTGATCCTCGATCACGCGGGGATCGGAGAGAAATTCCTTGAGATAGACCCGCACGCCTTTGGCGTCAGCGGTATCGGGCGTGCCGAGATTGACCAGCAATACGCCGACGCGCTCCGGCTTGGCGACCGGCGCAGGCTTCGCACTTCCAATGGGAACGACCACGGTCATGATTTCCGTGGCTTCGCGCGTTGCACCATCCTTGTCAAGGCAACCATCGGTTCGGTACGCTGAACTATTGCCGCGGGCGGGAGGAACCATGACGGTCGCCGAATGGTGCGTTTTCGGAACGCTGATGCTGTATTTGCTGACGATCGGCTCGGTCAAATGGATCGGGTTTCGCCGTTTCGACAATGCCAGGCCGCGCGACCCCGATTTCTACGCGGATCCGATCCGGATGCGCGCGCTCGGCGCCCATCAGAACGGCATCGAGGCCTTTCCGTTTTTCGCGGTCGCGGTGCTGCTGGCGGAATTCCGGCTCGGGCCGCTGCGCCTGAT
>JBOHIT010000245.1:0-2865 GCA_050726155.1 Bradyrhizobium sp. | reverse complement strand
CAGCGTGGTGTTGGCCACGATCATGCCGTCGACACGGCGCGAGCGCGCGATGTGCACGACGTCGTCGAGTTCGGCGAGGCTCAGGTCCGGCGCGATCTTGAGCAGCACCGGAGAATCGCCGGCATTCTTGCGCACTCGTTCGCGGGCATCGATCACCTTGGCGAGGAGATCGTCGAGCGCTGCCGATTGCTGCAGGTTGCGCAGGCCCGGCGTGTTCGGCGAGGAGACATTGACGGTGAAATAGCTCGCCACCGGCGCAAAGGTCTCGATCAGCTTGACGTAATCGGCGGTGCGATCGGCCGAATCCTTGTTGGCCCCGACATTGACGCCGACGATGCCGCCAAGATGCGCGCGCGAGGCCAACCGCCGCAGCACGACCTCCGCACCGTCATTGTTGAAGCCGAGACGATTGACGACGCCTTCGTCGCGCTCGAGCCGGAACAGCCGTGGGCGCGGATTGCCGCCTTGCGGCTTCGGCGTTACCGAGCCGATCTCGACGAAGCCAAAACCCAGCCGCAGCAGTGCATCGGGGACCTCGCCGTTCTTGTCGAAGCCCGCGGCCATGCCGATCGGGTTGGGAAAATTCAGGCCGAACGCACGCACCGCCAGCTTCGAATCGTCCCGCCGTTGCCGGATCGGCGGCAGCAGCCGCAGGCCATGGACCGCCATGCGGTGCGCATCCTCCGGATCGAACCAGCGCAACAACGGCAGCGAGAAGGCGTCAAAGGCGCGGATCACGGCGCAAGCTCCGGAATGTCGTGGTAGCCGTCGGACCGCGCGCGCATATCGAGGATCGCGGTGACGGCGCCGAGATCGAGCTCACCATAGAGATGCGGAAACAATTCGTCGTTGCGCGAGGGCTCCCAGCGCAGTTCATCCCCGAGCGCATCGGAATCGACCGCGATCAAAAACAGCCCGGTCTGGCCGAAATAATGTTTTCGGGCGGTCTCGGCGACCTGGGACGCCGTGGAAAAATGGATGTAGCCGTCGCGCAGATCATCCGCGCTGCCCTTGTAGACCCCCTGCCGCTCGGCCTCGCGCCAGGCCGAGGCGGGGCTGATTTTGTAGATCGTGGGCACTCGCCGGCGTTCCCTGCTTGTCGTTGAGTCTTTTGGGATTTTTCCCGGAATTCGGGGGTCGGGCGACGACCGTAAAGGCCGCCGGGACGTAACTCAAGCGCCGACCGCGGACCCTGCCAACACGGGATTTGCACAAAACGGGCGATTAAGGCAATAATTCCTAAATCCGATTCAGAGTGAGCCCATGGCAAAGCAATCCAAAGCCCGCATCCTCACCCATGGCCAGGTCTGGACCGCGCTCGACCGGTTGGCCGAACGCGCCGGGCTGTCGCCGTCGGGGCTGGCCAAGCGCTCCGGCCTCGACCCCACGACGTTCAACAAGTCCAAGCGGATCACGGGCGACGGCCGCGAGCGCTGGCCTTCGACCGAATCGGTCTCCAAGGCGCTCGTCGCCACCAACTCCTCGATCGAGACCTTCGTGCAACTGATTGGCGACGGCCCGCGCAGCCAGCAATCGGTGCCGATGCTCGGACTGGCGCAGGCCGGCAGCGGCGGCTATTTCGACGACAGCGGCTTTCCATCAGGCAAAGGCTGGGACGAGGTGGCACTGCCCGGCGCCGGCGACGAGCACGCCTACGCGCTGGAAATCTCGGGCGATTCGATGAAGCCCGCCTATCGTGACGGCGACGTCATCGTGGTGTCGCCGGGCACGCCGATCCGCCGCGGCGACCGCGTGGTGGTGAAGACGTCCGGCGGCGAGGTGATGGTCAAGGAATTGAAGCGCCGCACCACGAAGACCCTCGAACTGGCATCGCTCAACTCGGCGCACGCCGATCGTACGCTCGATGCCGATGACGTCGAGTGGATCGCGCGGGTCGTTTGGGCAAGCCAGTAGGCTTGCCCCCGTCGCCGGATGTCCTGCCGGACCTGCTACAGGATTCCCTTGATATCGTTCTGTGCGGGATGGCTGCGGGCACTGCGTCAGCCAGGGCCAAGGCTTACTACGCGCATCAGCAAAACAAGTTCTGGAGAATCCTGCACGAGACCGGGCTGACGCCTGAGCTGTTGCAACCGCACCGGTACCGCGATCTGCTGCAGTACCGGATCGGCCTTACCGATTTCGTTAAAACCCATTCGGGAATGGACCACCAGATCCCGCTATCAGAACTGAGGCTGGATGCGCGATCCCGCCTGAATAATTCCATTGCAGCGTTCCGGCCGAAATTCCTTGCGTTCACGAGCAAGGCGGCGGGGCAAGGATTTCTTGGCGGCAAGCGCGATTACGGCGAGCAGCCCGACCGGATAGGCGACACGCGGATCTGGATATTGCCGTCCACATCGGGCGCGGCGAACGGAAGCTGGCGACCGGAAGCGTGGCATGCGTTTGCGGATGCGGTGCGGGCGGGATCGTAAGGAGCCAAAAGTCGTCGTCCCGGCCAAGCGCAGCGCGAGCCGGGACCCATACCGCGAGGCCCATCCGTTTTGCGATGTGGTCGACGCCTCCGCTCACAACAATCGACGGTGGCTATGGGTCCCGGCTCAAGGCCGGGACGACAGCAGAGAATGTCGCTTGTTACGTCGCGTAGTCAGGCTCTTTGCGATCGAGCGTGCGCTTCAAGGCATCGAAGTGCCGCTGCGCCGGCGTCGGTCCCTTGTAGAGATTCTCATCCTTGTATTCGCGCCTGGTCTTCTCGACTATTGGCGCCGGAAGCTGCTTCAGCCGCTGCCCGGTCCACATCGCGTAAATCTGCACCTGCGCGGCACGCTCGACGTAGTAGAGCATGTCATAGGCGTCGGCGACGGTCGCGCCGACCGTCGAGATGCCGTGATTGGCCATGAACAGCAC
>JBOHIT010000244.1:0-9639 GCA_050726155.1 Bradyrhizobium sp. | reverse complement strand
CAGACACGCCATCAGATGCCGTCTGGGAAAATAGACATCGACGGCGACCGAAAGCTGCGGTGCCCCGACAGCGGCAATCGAGCGCGCGCGGGTCTTCATCTCTTCGGTGCGAGCGATGACCGCGCGCGCGTCGGGGAGCAGACTTCGCCCTGCCGCGCTTAGTTCGGGGCGGTGAGCTTCACGCTCAAAAAGCTGTACGTCCAGGACAGCCTCAAGCGCTGCTATCGCATGACTTACAGCCGATTGAGCCCGCCGCAGTTTGCGGGCAGCACCCGAAAAGCTTGCCTCCTCACACACTGCGACAAACGTCCGAAGTTGGTTGAGCGTCACGCCGTCGAGCATCGGGGCCATCCATAAAGTAGATAGAGATGAGCGATATTTCGTCAATTTACTTGATAAGTCAATGACACTAGATGGCATGTACCGAACAGGCGAGCGCTGCGGCTGAGATGACCGATGTCATCAATGGCGCAGTCGAACAGATCGACTGAGCCGCCGCGCTCAGCCGCGGGCGCCTCACTAAATAAACATCAAACCTCAGGACAGATTATGCCGACACTTCTTGTTATCGAGGTCAGCCCTCGTTTCGAATACTCAACGTCCCGCAAGCTCACGGCTGTGTTTGTCGAGCAATGGAGAGGCGCGAACCCGGGCGGAACCGTGATCTTCCGGGATCTCGTCAAAACCCATCTTCCGTTTGTCGATTTGCCCTGGATTGGCGGCGCTTTCACGCCACCGCAATCGCATTCGCCGGAAAGTGTTGCCGCCATCAAGGTGTCGGACGACCTCGTTGCTGAGCTGAAATCCGCCGACCGGATCGTCATCGGCACGCCGATGTACAACTTCGCGATCCCTGCCTTGCTCAAGGCTTATATCGACCACATCGTTCGGGTCGGTGTCACCGTGTCCACTGACAACAAAGGTCTTCTGACAGGCAAATGCGCCGACATCATCCTTGCGAGCGGCGGTGACTTCTCTCCGGGATCGCCAGTCGAAAAATACGATCAAGCCAGCGGTTATCTGCGGCAGGTGCTCGCCTGGATCGGCATCACCGACGTTAACATTGTCCTCGCCGGGCGTGCGCTTGCCGGAATCACGGGCGAAACGGCCGTGGAGCGGCTTGGCGGGGCCGTCCGGGTTGCTGCTGTGCGGAAGCCGTTTGCCCCGCACCTGGTAAAGGCCTAAGGCCGATATCTACCGACAGAACGTGAACGCAGCTAGCCGGTCCGAACCTGACGTATCGGACCTTTGAAGCGGCTGCTCGAAATCGTGCCACGTCTGCTTTTGCGCGCGCAGCAAGTCCTCGATCGGCCGCTTGCCACGATCGCTGCGTCGCGCGCTGACTTCGTATCATCAATCCACAGACCGTTGGAGGTCGCTATGAAATATGCAATTATAGGCTCAGGCAAGATCGGCACCGCGCTTGCGCGCACTTTCGCCCGCAAAGGCATCGAAGTTGCAATCGCAAACACAAGGGGGCCGGAAACACTGGCACCAATGGTGCAAGAACTCGGCTCTGCCGTCATTCCCGTGTCCGTTGACGCTGCGCTGAAAGCCGAGATGATCTTCCTCGCTGTTCCATTTTCTGCTCACAAAGACGTGGCGAAGCAATTGAAGAAGTGGAACGACAAGATCGTTGTGGACCTCACGAATGCCTTTCAAGCCGCACCGGGAGAGCTCGAAGGCCAGCTCTCTTCTGTTGTCGTTTCTCAAGCGTTTGCCGGAGCGCGCGTCGTGAAAGCTTTCAATCACCTGCCGGCGGGGCAACTCGGGGCGGATTCATTCCCCGAAGGACAGCAGCAGGTCATCTTTCTATCGAGCAACGACCCCGACGCCAGCGCGACAGTAGGCGTCGTCGCTGTCCAGCTTGGGTTCGCGCCCGTTGAGGTCGGAAGGCTGGACCAGGGCGGCGTGCCGCTTCACGTCGTCGACGGCAAGCCTGGTAGTCTTCTGTTTCAGAATCTGGCAAAGCGCGGTTGACTCGAACAGTTGCAGGATAAATTCGACAGGTTGCACTTCCGCATAACGGCGGGGTGCATACTGATCCATCCGATCGTATCCAGGATCGCGCCGGCAAGGCAACTCAAGCGCAATCGACGAGTTCTGCGATATCGGCCGGGTGGCAGCCATGAAATCGACAGAGCGTTCTTTCCAGGAATTCATCGACGCTATCCACACAGCGGGCAACACCACCGACTTCGAGAGGGTGGCGAAGCGTTTTACGCAACGCCTCGGCTTTCGGTGGTTTGCCTATCTGCGCCTGGCCGAAGACGTGCCCGTGCTGATTTCGTCCTACCCCAAATCATGGACCGATCGCTATTTCGACCTCGGCTACCAACGGCTCGATCCCGTGTTGCGCCGGGCGCGTCGTGAGCACGATCTGTTCAGCTGGGGCGGAGGTGCGCCGAAGCCCGTCGGGACCCGGGAGCAGCGCCGGTTCTTTGAAGAAGCCATGACGTTCGGGATCAGTTCCGGCATAACGGTGCCGATCAGAGGCGGCTTTGGGCGGATGGCCGCCTTCACGCTGGCGACCGACGAGCCGCTGGCCCGTACCGATCGACTACTGGAGGACGCCAGGGCCGTAGTCCAACTGGCAGGCCTTTACTTCCACACGCACGCCACAACGAAGCTCAACGACAGCGCCGGCCCACAGCCGGAGCAAGATCTCTTGACCCAGCGAGAACAACAGTGCCTGACATGGGCAGCCCTGGGAAAGACCGTGGCGGATACTGCAGTCCTTGCAGAAATTGCGCCGCGCACGGTGGTCTTTCACCTGGAAAACGCCCGCCGCAAACTCAACGCCGCGTCCATCGCCCAATGCGTCGCAGAAGCGCTGCGTCGTGGGCTGCTTTCCCGATCTTGAGATCGCACCCCGTCTGTGACCTGAGCATAGACGCGATCACATCAGACATGCCCGAACGTTGGTTGCCGCATGGCTTCTGCGACCGTATCATTTTGGCTCACGTTTGATTTCGTTTCCGGAGGCCGCTTAGCGACCTGTAAAATATTGCAGGCGCGGCCGCCACGGGTTTTTGTTGTCGTTACCTTCGGGCTCACCCGGAGGTTGTCATGCACGTTATCTCACTCAGCAAATCTCAATTCGGCCAGCATCTCAATCTGCTTGCGGAGATGTACCGACTACGGCGTCGTGTGTTCAAGGACCGCCTCGACTGGAGCGTATCCGTGTCGGGTGATCTCGAACTCGACGTTTACGATGCGCTTGATCCGACCTATCTCGTCGTGATGAACGGAGCCGACCTCATCGGTTGCGTCCGGCTTCTCCCAACGACCGGACCGACCATGCTTGCCGATACGTTCCCGGTGCTTCTTGGCGAAACCACCTCACCGCGAAGCGACAGGATCCTCGAGAGCTCACGTTTTTGCGTCGACACCGCGCGGGCCGCGGCCGTCGCTGAAAACGGACTCAATCGCGCGACGTTCGTTCTGTTTGCGGCCATGATCGAAAGCCTGCGCGCCGCAGGCGCCGATTCGATCGTCACCGTCACCGACACGCGAATGGAACGGATCCTGCGGCGCGCCGGCTGGCCACTCGAACGCATCGCGCCGCCACAACAGATCGGGCCAACCATGGCACTTGCCGGCTACCTGCACGCCTCCGATGAAGCCCTTGCCGCAATGTACCGCCAGGCGGGTGTCGCTGGCCCCGTCATTGCGCAAATTGCCCAGTCCAGCGCCGCAGCCTGACTGCAACTCAGGCGGACTTTATACTGAACGCAACCCACCGGCTGAGAGATGTTCGCAAATCCAGCTCACAGCCGCGTGGTGCTGATCAATCCTGCCCGAACCGCACCCGGCGAGACGGCGGCCGAGCGCGGCCGGCGCCGGCGCGAGGGACTATTACTGCTTCCAGTCGCTAACGAGCTCTTTGGCGTCGAGATACTGGCGCTTGGCGAATGCCAGCCGCTGAATGCCCTCGAGACGCTGGAACGCGGCGTGACGGTGCTCGATATCAAGGCCTGTGCCTTGTGGCGCGATCCGCAGTTTACAGCTTTGCTTGCAGCTTGCGAAACCGGCGTGGTTTTCCTGGGCGGCGCCTGGCTTGAAGAAGACATCTTTATCGCAGCGCTTGAAGCAGCAAGGCTGGGCTATGACGTACGGGTGCTCGCAGATCTTTCGGTAGCACGCAGCGAGGATGACCGGTCACTGATGTTCGACCGTTTCGCGCTCCATGGCATTCTGACGATGACGGTTCGGCAGGCGCTTCTGGAGTGGTCGGCCCATCGCGATGATCCGGATCTCAACGAGCGTGTCCGCCAGCTGTTGTCCTGAATGGGCGCCCTCCAGCGCTTGCAGCGCTTGAGCCTGGCTCTCGTGAACCGAGCCCGCTATCGCGGTCTCGGCCTTCGGCATCGATCCCTGGCGCAGAATAAAAAGCCGACTTAGCGGGCAGGGCGGAGACGTCTTCGGCTGAGAGGCCGCTTTCTGGGTTTGAGGCCGTTTCCTGGGTTTGGAATACGACGCAAGGACTTCAAGCATCGACACTCGATGAAACCAAACATCGGAGAATGACGACTGCACGGAGGAAACCTCCGTCTAGCAGGAGCTTGAGGCGGCAAGAAATTCAAGGAGCGAAATATCAACGGCAAGATTTTTTGAGCCGGCCACGGGGCCGGCCTGTTTTTGACTGCCCCCGTCGGCGCGGTGGGCGGCGCTCCCGTATAGCCCCGAACCGGCGGGCCGCAACCGCATGCCGACAAGGTTCGCATTGCACGACTGATCACGGCTTGCGGTCCTCCGCTGACGCTCCGGCCGTCCCGGTGCAGCCCGCCTCTGCGTTCGGGGCTGTCCGGTCGCTCTTCGCCGCCCACCCCGCCTTCCGGCGGCAGGTTGCGCAGGAAGAAAGCAAACGGAGATCGTCATGTCCAACAAAGCCAATCCAAACCCAGCCGAGAAATCACGCGTCAGTCTCCATGAGGAGATCACCGCACGGATCATCGCAGACCTTGAAGGAGGCACCTTTCCCTGGGCGCAGCCTTGGGGGTCGCCATCCCAACCTTCAGCCCTCGGTTTGCCGCGTAACGCTGCAACCGGCAAACCCTATTCGGGGATCAACATTCTGATCCTGTGGGGCCAGCTGTTTCAGAAAGGTTTTGCTTCGCAAAGCTGGCTTACTTTTCGGCAGGCTTCCAGCCTCGGCGGCAGCGTCGCAAAGGGTGAGCATGGTGTCAGTGTCTGCTACGCCGACAAGTTCATTCCCAAAAGTGATCAGTCCAGAAGCGGCGAGGCGGGGGCTAAGGATGAAGGCGACCGCACGGCGGAGGCAATCCCGTTCCTGCGGCGCTATACCGTCTTCAACGTCGCGCAATGCGAGGGCCTGCCGGATCATTGCTATGGTACTCCAGCGCCGCTGCCCGAACGCGAGATCGTTCCCACTGCCGAGGCGCTGGCAGCAGCAACCCTTGCCGATATCCGGATCGGCGGAGCGCACGCCTATTACCGGCCGTCCGAGGACGCGGTCTATGTTCCCCCGCAACCGGCTTTCTTCGACCAGATCAATTACTACCGCACCCTGTTTCATGAGCTTGGGCACTGGACCGGACACCGCAAGCGGCTAGACCGCGATCAGACCGGCTCGTTCGGCTCGAAACCTTACGCAGCGGAAGAGCTCGTCGCTGAACTCACGGCGGCCTTTGTCTGCGCATCGCTTTCAATCACCCCGACCGTCCGCCATGCCGACTATCTCGGCTGTTGGCTCGACATGCTGCGCTCTGACAATCGCGCGATCTTTGCCGCCGCCAGCAAGGCCTCCAAAGCCGCCGAGTTCCTGCTCGCGTTCCGGCAGGTGACGGCTGGCGACGTCACGGCGGAAGTGGAGTTGGCGTCATGACTTCCACCATCATCTCCCTGATCGCCGAGTGGTCAGCTATCGCGACCGAGCGATATCTGTCCAGGCTTGCCGCTTCATTCCCCGAGCCCGCGCTCCGCAATCGCGGGCAAGCCCCCGTGAACCCGACCGAGCCCGTCAAGGCCGCCGCCGCATCGGACAAGACGCAGTCGGCCGCCTGACAGGCGGCTGAGCAACGACGAATCCGACCCAAACCCAAACTGAAACCCAAACCTGATCAAACCCAAAAGGAAACCACGCCATGGACTTGCAACATATCGCTTTGAGCCAGCTCAAGATCGCAACCGTCAACGTTCGCCATGCCCGCAAAGCCCCCGATATCTCGGACATCCTCCCGTCGATCCGGGCGCGCGGGGTTCTGCAGCCCCTGCTGGTCCGCCCCGATGGCAAGAGCTTTGAAGTGATCGCTGGAAGGCGGCGCTATTTCGCGGCCCACACGGTTGCCAAAGAGCAGGGCGTTGAGGCCTGCGAAGTGCTGCTGCCCTGCGCCGTCTCCGCCGGGGGCGACGATGCGGACGCCATCGAGGCCTCGCTGATCGAAAACGTCGCGCGGGCGCCGATGGACGAACTGCAGGAATACGAGGCCTATGCCAGACTGCTCAAGCAGGGCAAGAACATCGCCGCCATCGCCGCAACCTTTGGCGTCACCGAACTCTATGTAAAGCAGCGGTTCGCGCTCGCAAACCTGCATGCCGGGATCAAGGATGCCTACCGTAGCGGCGATATCGAGCCGGAAGACCTGAGGCTGCTTACCGCCGCATCCAAGAGCCAACAAAAAGAATGGGTCGCAGCCCTGGAAGCCGCGCGCGATCCCAACAACCCGGACGCCGAGGGTGCCCCGTGCGGCTACCGGTTGAAGCGTTGGCTGCTCGGCAGCGCCCAGATCGCAACCCGAACCGCCTTGTTCCCGCTTGCGGACTACAAGGCCGACATCATCGCCGACCTGTTCGGCGAGGTCAGCTATTTCGCCGACAGCGAGGCGTTCTGGACGCTGCAGAATGCAGCCATCGCCGCCTTGCGGGACGAACTGGCGGCGGAGGGCTGGAAGGTGGTGCTGCTGCAAAAGGCCGAACGGTTCCACGTCTGGCAGCACGTCGAGACGCCAAAGGAAGAGGGCGGTAACGCCTATGTTGAAGTCCGCGAGTCCGGGGAGGTCGAGGTACATCGCGGATTTCTGCCCGAGGTCGAACGCGCCCCGGGGGACGGCGACGACGAAGGCAGCGACGGTGAAGGCAGCGATGGTGAGGCCGCGCCATCGGTCAGACCAGAACTGACAAAGGCGGGTGAGAATTATCTCACCCTGCAGCGCCATGCCATCGTGCGCGCCGAACTATTGGCGCGTCCAGACCTCGCCTTGCGTCTGGTCACGGCCCACATGATCGCGGGCTCGCCGCTCTGGAGCGTAAGGCCCGAGCCGCAGCGCGCCGACAAGGAGACGACGGCCCAATCGGTCACGGCAAGCAAAGCCCAGATCGCCTTTGAGGCCGAACGGCTGGCCGTCCTGCAAGCGCTCGACATCGAGGCAAGCTTCGCTGGAAGCGTGACGCGCGGGAATGGCGACCCCTACTGGCGCGCATTGGTATTCGCAAGGCTGCTTGCCATGAGCGAGGAGGCCGTGTTGCGAGTCCTGACCCTCGTGATGGCCGAAACACTCAACGTTGGCTCTGTGCTGGTCGAGGCCGCGGGCGTCCTGATCAAGCCGGATGTGGCGCAATGGTGGAGGGCGGATGAAGCCTTCCTCGATCTCGTCCGCGACCGCCAAGCGGTCAACGCGATGCTTTCCGAGGTGGCGGGCAAGTCTATTGCTGACGCCAACATCACCGAAAGCGCGAAAGTGCAGAAGAAGATTGTCCGGGACTGCCTGGAAGGAGAGGGGCGTGAACGGATCGAAGCCTTCGTGCCCCGCTACATGGCGTTTCCGGTCGGCCATTATGACCCCGACAAGAGCCTGCAAATCGCCGCAGACTGGGAAAGTGTAAAGGATTTGTTTACCTCTTGAAATCCTTAGCGATTCGGGCGCGGAGCGGTGTTCCGCGCCCGAAATCTGGAGTCTCCGAGTCGCAAAAGAGTCAATCGGCGAACAAGAAATGTGATCGGCACCGGGAGACGCGACTCAGCCTATAGCTCGATGACGATCCGCATGTGCAAGCGAGCGAGCCGATGCCGAACCGATACGATCCGATGACCGCCAGCGAGGTGGCCGCCAGTGAAGCGACCTTAAAGCGCAGCCTGGTCACCCAGTTCGTCGTTGGCATTTCGACATTGGCATCGATGGCGGTTTTGCTGGTGCAGGTGGTGCCGCCCTTGATGTACGGCTTTCCGTAAGACGCGCGTCGTCGTCGCCTGACCACATCGCGCCGATCGTGCTCTTTCTGACGTCCCAGCCTGTGCGTTTTGCCAAGACCTCAAGAACGACACAGCGGAGCGTCGATTTCTGCGATCCATTACCTTACAAAAAACCGGACCTTGATGCAGCAACCGACTGCATCAAGGTCCGGCTTTTTAGACTTCAGTCAACGGGCCGGCGTCGACGAAAGCCAACATCTACTTCGCATGGCGCGAAAGGACGTGGCCGGCGATCAGGCCCAAAAAGCCCCTGGAAGGGCGTTGGCTAAGTGACTACTTCTTCTTCTTTGCGGTCTTCTTCTTCGCAGCCTTCTTTGCCTTCTTCGCTTTCTTGGCCAAGTTGCCCTCCATCAATTCCTTAAGTCGGCACGATCGCCTTGTGTTGCCGAGAATCGGCAAGCACAACATGAAGTGTACACCACAATCGTAAAAATGGTATGGGTCCCCGTCATCGTCAGGTCTCGTCGCTCGTCTGAGGCAACCACGCTCACTCCCATCCGATATCTGCAAGACAAATGAAGCGAGAGACCGGCCCCCGCGCGGATTGCGCGAGGGCCGGAGTTAACTTCAGTCGGCCGGATTCCAGATCACGGCGAAGACGCTGTCATCGTCCTGGCCGGCGGCGCGACCGAGATTGGCGTAGAGCTTGCGCGGTCCGAACTCGGGGGCTGCGAGCTACAGGCTCACATAGTCCTTACCGGAATTCTTGCCGCGCCCGATCGGGCCCGCACCGGTCACAACGCCTTGCGTTGCAGCCCGAAACTCGGGATGGGTCTCGGCGCTCATGTCGTGGCTCGCGATGATATCGATATCGGCCCGGATCGAAACGGTCCTGGCTGGCTGTAGCGCCGTATCGTTTGGTCGCGTCCGGCAGACAAATCTGTTCCCCTGATGTCGTGGTTCCGATCTCCTGCTCCTTGGCGTTACGACCTATGGGAATCGCCCCCCGGAGGAAACCATCGCGGCCTCCTTTTTTCCCCGCCGGACAAGTCCGGCTCCTCGCGCCCGCTTCGCTTCAAAAAAGGCGTCCACTCAGGTGCTCCGCTGACGCTGCGCCCGAAGCCGGTTCATCCGTGTTGCGCTCCCCATCACGGTCTCGCCATCGCAGGGGATCGGCCCCTCGCGAACAACAGGAGACAGACCATGACTGCAATCGGATATGTCACCAGGAACGAAAATGGAGGCTACAAGGGCCAGCTCAAGACCGTTTCGATCCGGGCCGACATCGATATCATCCCCAACCGCGACAAGAGCGCCGAGACCCATCCCGACTTTCGGGTCTTAACGCAGGGCGTCGAGATCGGAGCGGGCTGGATCCGGCGCGGCGAGAATTCCGGCAAGGACTATGTGAGCCTGTCGCTCGCAGCGCCTGAGTTCGGACCGCGCAAGCTCTACGCCAATCTCGGTCGCGCCGCCGGCCAGGACGA
>JBOHIT010000243.1:0-5163 GCA_050726155.1 Bradyrhizobium sp. | reverse complement strand
ATACAGGGCAGCGGAGAACATCCGACATTCCCTGCGCAATGGCTTTACGGCTTATAATCGTGCTCTCCCCGGAGAACGGCTCTTTTGCCTCCGTTGCGCCCTGAGAGAGAGTTGCCTCCAGGTGCGTTGACGCCAGCACCGCGACGTCAGGACCACACGCCTTTGCCGTACGCTTCGGTCACGCTCGTCAGTCGCAACCTCAGCGTTCACCGCGACCCGCCCCTCGTTGTGACGATGGCCAACGCCCCTCTGAACGGGACGGGATGACCAGGATATGCCACTGATTGCCCTTCTGATAAAGCGAAATATTTTTCATTTTGGGGCTTGACACAATTTCCGTAAATCAGAATTTATTTACCCCGGCTTCCGCCTTCGCTCGTTGAGCTACGGCGGACAAGTGGCTAAGCTGCGCCCGGCGCGGCCGTCGGGTTGTTTTGTCGCAGACGGAGCGCAAGATCGAGCTTGCGTCAGGGCGTCGCACTCCGATGAAGCTACCTTGCCATTGTGGGTAGCTGGCCTGGAACCACCCCAGTCGCATCCGGTTGTTGTTGCGCGATCACGATCAGGAATTCGCCACGAAATCCCTTGTGGTTGTCGCCTTGTCTGCGGTCGAGGCAAAGCGATGCGTCCGCGGTGCAATCGACCTGGAGGACCAGCAATGAAAAATCATGTTTACAAGATTCTTGAAATCGTCGGCTCGTCTCAAACCGGCATCGAGGATGCCATCAATACGGCCGTCGAACTGGCGAGCAAGACGATCCGGAACATGGATTGGTTTGAAGTCATCGAAACCCGCGGGCACATCAAGGACGGCAAGATCGCGCACTATCAGGTGACCCTCAAGATCGGCTTTACGTTGGAGGCGCAATAGTTGCCGGTAACCGCGCGCAGCATGGGCGGCCAACACGCTCTTGCCGTGGGTGTCACCCAGGGAACAGCGCCGCCAGCGCCGATCCGGCATTCTCCTGTTCATACCGATGCAATGTTGCAACGGGACAGCAACAGGAGAGCAACATGGAACGCGCGAACGAAAAGTCGATCGAACTGACGGCGAAGGAACTGGATGCGGTGACCGGCGGCAAGTCGGGTACCCTCTCCACGCACCTGCCGCCCCGCAACCCCTTCCCTTGGCCGGCCGAGCCGAAGCTGGCCCGCTGAGGCGGCATCGGACCCCGGCCTCACCGTCGGGGTTCGCTTCGCTTTGAGGCCGGCCAGTCTGCCGCCGCGGAAATTACGGGCGTGCGTTCGGTGTCTTGGTTCGGTCTTTCGCGGGCCATTGCTCGGACAGCGGCGGCAAGGCCATTTCCTTGCCGGTCATTCGCTCGACGGCAATCGCATAAACCGTAATCGCGTCGAGGCGCGGGAAGAAACCCTTGGGCCGTTCGGTATCCGGCTTGCCGTATTTCGCCATCAGCGCCTCGCAGAAGCGTTGCTTGGCCGCCCTGTCCTCGATGATCCGAATTTTGCCGAACAGGATCACACTCCGGTATGCGAGGCCTGAATCGCATTCGAAGCGGCCGTAGTCGAACACCTGATCCGGCGCATCGAGTTCGAAGCAAACCCGCTTCTCGTGGTCGACGCTGGCGCGGAAGTGCCCCCTACCGCCGCCGGTGTGAACGTATACTTCCCCGTCCATGCAGACATAGAGCAGCGGAATACAATAGGGATAACCGTCCTCGCCAACCGTGGCGAGCCGGCCGCTGAATCCGCGCCCCAGCATTTCGCGCGCGCCCTCCCCGGACATCACCCGGTCGGTGCGACGCAGTTGGGGCGAACTCATCATGACCTCCCTGAACCCGTATCGGCTTGAACCGCGATCAGGCCCGGCATAACCTGGTTAGTGGTTTGTCGAAAAGGTCCACTTGTCGCGACTTTGAGATACCACTTTCGGCGCGGAGATGAATCCGGATGACGACATGAAAGGCCGACAGGTCGCGGCAGACCTCTGTTCGTTCGAGTTGACCCGCGACGACGGCGCGCCGCTGTTCCGTCAGCTCTATCGACAGCTTCGCTCGGCGATCCTGTCGCGACGCCTGCGGCCGGGGACCAAGCTGCCGTCGACGCGGGAGCTTGCCGCGCAACTCGGCGTGTCACGCTCGGCCGCGGTCGCCGCCTACGAGCAACTGCTCGCCGAAGGCTATACGTCCGGCCGGCATGGGTCCGGCACCTATGTCTCGCCTGACCTTCCCGAAGCGATCGAGGAAAAACGGCAGAGACCCGGCAAGCCCGCCGCGGCGATGCCATCCACGCCCAAGCCGATGCAGTCGATCGGCGATTTCGTCGATGTCACGGCGCAAAGCGATGCGCGGCCGTTCAATCTCGGACGGACGCTGCTGGACACGCGGACCGTCGAGCTCTGGCGCAAGCTGAGTGCCCGCACCTTCCGTTCGCTGACGCCGAGCCACTTTGGATATTCCGACCCGCGCGGCACGATCGAACTTCGAAAAGCCATCTGTGATTATTTGCAGGCCGCCCGCGCCGTGCGGTGCGATCCCGACCAGATCGTGGTCACGGCGGGAACGCAGCAGGCGATCGATATCGTCATCCGCATCCTGCCGAACCGCGACAAGGAGGTGTGGGTTGAAGATCCCGGCTATCCCCTGACGCGCGAGGCCCTGCTCGCGGCTGGGGCCACGGTCCGTCCCATCCCGGTCGATGCGCAAGGCATCGACGTTCGCGCGGGGATCGCATCGGCGCCGAACGCCCGCGCCGTATTCGTGACACCCTCGCACCAATTCCCGACCGGTGTCGTGCTCGCGATGGCCCGCCGCCTCGAACTGCTGGCCTGGGCGCGTGAGAAGCGCGCGTGGATCGTCGAGGATGATTACGCCAGCGAGTTCCGCTATAGCGGGCGGCCGCTCGCCTCGCTGCAAGGGCTCGATGAAGGCGAGCGCGTGATCTATGTCGGCACGCTCAACAAGGCGCTGTTTCCGGGCTTGCGGCTCGGCTACGCCGTGGTGCCGCACGAGTTGTTGCGGGCCTTCGTCGCCGCACGTTATCTGATGGACCGGCAGCCATCGACCATCAGCCAGGCCGTCGTTACGGCCTTCATGGAGCAAGGGCATTTTGCGGCGCATATTCGTCGCATGCGCCTGTTGTACCGCGATCAGCGCGACGAGCTGGTCGCTGCCCTGCAGCGCCGCCTCGGCGCCGACCTGACGGTCAAGGCGCCCGACCAGGGCATGCATCTCGTGGCCTTCACGCGCCGGGGCCTATCGGACACCGCGATCGAGCGCGCCGGCCGCGAGCACGGCGTTGTCGTACGGCCCATGAGCCGCCTCTATGTGGCGGCCCCGCCACGATCGGCGCTGGTGCTGGGCTTCAGCGGCCATCCGCGCCCGACCATCATTCCCGCGGTCGAGCGTCTGGCCCGGGCCGTCGAAGCGCTGTCGAAGCCGCGCGCGCGAAAACGATCGGCGCCGGCGAAGCGTTAGCAACCCATCCGGTCAGCAATGCCGCCAAAATCCTTGGCGACGATGTCCCAGTCGCCCTTGGCCTCGAAATCGTATTTCTGCAACGGGCCGTATTCGGTCGGACGCGCGACGAAAGCCGTTTTCAGGCCGAGCTTCTGCGCTGCCTTCAGATCGTGGTTGTGGGCGGCCACCATCATCACCTGCTCCGGCGGCAGGCAGAGCAATTTTGCGGCGCCGAGATAGGTTTCGGGATCGGGCTTGTAGTGCTCGAACAATTCGGCCGACATGACGAGGTCCCACGGCAGGCCGGCAAATTTCGCCATGTTGGTCAGCAGCGCGACGTTGCCGTTGGAGAGCGGCGAGATGATGTATTTTGTCTTCAGCCGCGTCAGGCCGGCGACGCTGTCGGGCCAGGCGTGCAGCCGGTGCCAGCCCATGGTCAAATAGTGCAAATCGGCATCGTTCAGACCCGAAATACCGAGCTGCGCGACCAGTTTTTCCAGAGATTGCCGGTGCAGCGTGTCGAGGATCATATAGCCGCGTTCGGGATGCTTTCGCACCTCATCCATCGACGCGGCGTAGACCGCGCGCCAGCCGTCAACGAGCGCGGTCCAGTCGGCCTTGATGCCGCGCTTGTCGGACCATTTGGTGAAATCCGCGATCAGGCTGGTGCGCCAGTCAACGACGGTGCCAAATACGTCGAACACCAGTGCCTTGACGACGGAAATATCGGACATGTTCACTCCCTGTTTTTGTTGTTCTTGATTGAACGACGAGGTGGTTACAGCACCTTGCGATACTGGATGAACCCGAGATTGTCGGCAACCTTGTCGTACAGTGCGCGCGCCTGCGCGTTGTTGGATTGCGTCAGCCAGTACACCCGGCTGGCACCCGCCGCCTCGGCCTTCTGGTAGACCGCTTCGATCAGCGCGCGCCCGAGCCCGTGGCCGCGTGCATCGTCGGCGACGAACAGATCTTCGAGGTAACAATAACGCTTCGGCGCCCAGGTTGAACGGTGGAACAGATAATGCGCGAACCCGGCGAGCCGGCCATCGACATAGCCGCCGAGCGCAAACATCGTCTCATCGGGATCGTGAAACCGCGACCAGGCGAGATCGCTGACGTCATGCGTCAGCGCCGTCTTGTAGAAGTCGAGATAACCGTCCCACAGCGGATTCCACGCCGCGCGTTCGTCTTCGCCGATCGGCCGGATGATGATTGCTCCAGCCATTTTCCGTATCCTCAGTCGAGGTGGAACTTGTCCAGTTGGCGGTGCTCGGCCTTGATGTAACGCACCGTACCGGTGACCGAACGCATCACGACGGTTTCGGTTTCGATCACATCCTTGCGGAACTTGACGCCGGACAGCAGGGAACCCGTGGTGACGCCGGTGGCCGCAAACAGGCAGTCGCCGCGCGCCATGTCCTCGATGCCGTAGATCATCTTCGGATCGGTGACACCCATCTTGTGGGCGCGCTCGCGCTTTTCCTCGGAGTCGAGGATCAGCCGGCACTGCATCTGGCCACCGATGCAGCGCAACGCCGCCGCGGCCAGCACGCCCTCGGGCGCGCCGCCGGTGCCGATATACATATCGACGCCGGTATTATCGGGATCGGCGCAATGGATGACCCCCGCCACGTCGCCATCGGTAATCAGGCGCACAGCCGCGCCCGTGCTGCGCACACCGGAAATGATTTCAGCGTGGCGCGGGCGGTCAAGCACCAGCACGGTGATCGACGCGGGATCGACG
>JBOHIT010000242.1:0-12177 GCA_050726155.1 Bradyrhizobium sp. | reverse complement strand
TCTTAATGAGGAGCTTCACGGGCACGAAAACATGTCTTGGCCAAGAGCCAAAACAGTGCCGCGCTCAGTGGCCGGGTTATAAGCCCGCCCGATCGGCGTTGTCAACGGGTGTTGTCAACAAATCGTCGCATCAATCTCTGGATTCTTGAACCGCGAAGAAGTCTAGATTTTTAAGGACTTCGCGCCGTACTTGAGCCACAATCCTGCGACGTTCTGGCTATAACGTAAGCTTGGACGGCCGGATGCCAGTGGGGGCTGCCGGTGTTCATCTACCAGGGATCGGCGATCTCTCATGAACCCGTCGCCTTTCCCCACGCGGCCGAGAAACATCGAGAGATCTGCACCTCATTGACGTTCGAGATTCCGGCCGGTCTTCTGGCTTCCGATTCCCGAATATCGATTCGTGCGGCGCGCGATGCACCGGGATCCTCCTTATAGGGGACGGAGACCGGGTCTGGATCGAGCGAAGGTCTGATCGAATGTTGATGGAATTTGGGGGGACACAGGGTTGAGCCAGAAGGCGTCACGCGGGAGCGGCTACGGACGCGAGACCGGGATCATTGATCTCGGTCACGAGCCGCCGCTTTCCGTCGATGGCTCCGAGGCCGCGGTAATCGACCGCCGCCGCGTCTCCGTACAATGGTTTAGCGGCACTATCCTGACTGGTCTGTGCGGCGCGGCCCTCATCGGCGGCGCCGTTTTCGCGTCGCTGGACGGCGAAATGACCTTTGCCAAGGTGCCCGAGCGCGTCGAAGGCGCGTTGCGCGGCGCATTCAGCGCCAATGATCGTGCTGCCAGCCTGCACAAGAGCGACCGTCTGCCGCCTCCCGGTGAATCGACCGCCGCGCGCAATGTCGTGAAGGTGTCGACCGTCACCCGCGTCGGCAACCGCGACGTGATGCGGGTACGGCCGTTCATCCGCATCTCCGGCAATCTGTCGATGACGACGAGCGATCTGTCGTCCAAGATCCCGCCCTTCAATGCCCAGCGTATGCTGACCGATGTCGGCGCCGCCGCCCCCGCCGCCGCAGACGATCCGAACAACCCCGATGCCGTCGAACCCGACGCCGAGGTATCCTTCGTCACCAAGGATCTGGCGACCGTGCTGCCGAAGGCGAAACTCGCCGCCGTGGTCGCACTCGACGAAGTCCTGATGCGGGTGCGCGATGCCGCCAACTGGCGCGGCAACACCGGCGGCGTACGCTATACCACGCTGGCCAACGCCACTGCGGATGCCGGCGGCGTGCAGTCCGATATGAAGCTGGCCTATGCCACTGAAGGCAACGTCTCCGACCCCTATGCCGGCTTTGAAACCCGCGTGGTGCCGGAAAACGTCACGCTGCTGCCCAAGACCAAGGACCAGATCACCGGCGGCAATCCCTCCGGCGAGCGCGTTCATGTCGTCAAGAAGGGTGACAGCGTCACCTCGATCCTGCGCGACCAGGGCGCGACACCGGACGAGGCCAGGGCGATCGCGGCAACGCTTGGCGCCCGTGGTCGCGACGGCGGCCTGAAGGAAGGCCAGAAGATTCGCATCCTGATGGCCCCGGCCGGCCCCGGTCCGGGCGTCCGGTTGCAGCCCTACCGGGTGATCGTCGCCAACGAAACCACCATCGAAGCCGTCGCCGCGCTGTCGGACGTCGGCAAATATGTCGCCGTCGACGTACAGAGCATGAATACGATCGCGGAAGCGGCCGCCGACAAAGACGACGATGATGAGGATGACGGCAGCGGTGTGCGGCTCTACCAGAGCATTTACGAGACCGCGCTGCGCAACAAGGTGCCGGCCACCGTCATCGAGGACATGGTCAAGATTTATTCCTACGACGTCGACTTCCAGCGCAAGGTACAGCCTGGCGACTCGTTCGATGTGTTCTTCGCCGGCGAAGACGAAGGCGCCACCATCACCGAAAAGACCGAAGTGCTGTTCGCCTCGCTCACGGTCGGCGGCGAAACCAAGAAATACTACCGCTTCCAGACCCCGGACGACGCCGTCGTCGACTATTACGACGAGACCGGCAAGAGCGCGAAGAAGTTTCTGGTGCGCAAACCCGTCAACAACGCGATCATGCGCTCGGGCTTCGGCGGACGCCGCCATCCGATCCTCGGCTATACCAAGATGCACACCGGCGTCGACTGGGCCACGCCTTACGGCACGCCGATCTTCGCTTCCGGCAACGGCGTGGTCGAGAAAGTCGGCTGGGAAGGCGGCTACGGCAAATATGTTCGCCTGAAGCACAACAACGGTTACGAGACCGCCTACGGCCACATGTCGGCGTTCGCCAAGGGCATGGAACCCGGCAAGCGCGTGCGTCAGGGCCAGGTGATCGGCTTCGTCGGATCGACGGGCATGTCGACCGGCGCCCATGTCCACTACGAAATCCTGGTCAACGGCCGATTCGTCGATCCGATGCGCGTGAAGCTGCCGCGCGGCCGCTCGCTCGAAGGCCCGGTCATGGCAAGCTTCGACAAAGAACGCGATCGCCTCGATACCCAGATGAACAATCGCGGCAACGCCGCGCGTGTCTCCGATGCTGCCGGTGCGCCATCTGTGCGGCAAGTCAGCAATCGCTGAGCCGCTTCACGTCACGACTTTCTCGCTTGTCCCCTTCGTAATGCAGAGGCCCGCGCGACACTGTTCCGCGACGCGGAATGTTTTGCGCTTACATTAACTTAACCGTGGTTCCTCCGCGAAAAGGTCGCATCGCAAAGGCGCGATAATGCTTGCGAGCCTTTCTGACGCGGTCCACTCTTGTTGCAGGGAGCAGACGACGGGGCGCGCGAACCATGCAGGCATATCTGGCACGGCGATTGTTGGCGCTTGTCCCGGCGTTGTTCTTTGCCAGCCTGATCGTGTTCGTCATCGTGCGGCTGGTGCCGGGCAACGTCATCGACATGATGCTGGCGCAGAACGACGTCGGCGCCGACAAGCTCTCGCGTGACCAGCTCATCGCGACGCTCGGTCTCGATCGGCCGATGTGGCTGCAATATTTTCACTGGATCGGCGGCATCCTGTTGCACGGCGATTTCGGCCGTTCGCTCTGGCAGAACACGCCGGTGCTGGAACTGCTCGCCGCGCGCCTGCCGGTGACGTTCCAGCTCGGCTTCATGGCGCTGATCATCGCACTGTGCATTGCGCTGCCGATCGGCATCTATTCCGCGATCCGCCAGGACACCGCCGGCGACTATCTCACCCGCTCGTTCTCGATCCTGATGCTGGCGGTGCCGAGTTTCTGGATGGGCACGATGGTGATGGTGTTCCCGTCGATCTGGTGGGGCTGGTCGCCGCAGGTGAAGTTCGTCGCCTTCACCGAGGATCCGCTGCAAAACCTGAAGCAGATGATCCTGCCGGCGATCATCCTGGGTACGGCACTGTCGGCCATTACCATGCGCCTGACCCGCACCATGATGCTGGAAGTGCTGCGCCAGGATTATATCCGCACCGCCTGGGCCAAGGGCCTTTCGGAACGGCTGGTCGTGATCCGGCATGCGTTGCGCAACGCGCTGATCCCGGTGGTCACGCTGATCGGCCTGCAGGCGCCTATCCTGATCGGCGGCGCCGTCATCGTCGAGCAGATCTTCGTCATTCCCGGCATGGGCCTGTTGCTGCTCGACGCCATCAGCCAGCGCGACTACCCGATCATTACCGGCGTCAGCATCGTGATCGGCCTGTGCGTGATGCTGATCAATCTCGCGGTCGATCTGAGCTACGGCCTGCTTGACCCCAAAGTGAGATACCGCTGATGACGCTGGCAATCGACATTCCGGCCACCAGCGGCAAGACCGAGCGCAACGGCGTGCTGCGCTTTGTCGTCCGCCTGTTCCGCGAAAAGCCGCTGGGGGCGGCCGGCGGCGTGATCTTCATCCTGTTCCTGCTGTGCGGGGTGTTTGCTGATTTTCTGGCGCCCTACGGCATGAACCAGATCAGCCCGCGCAACCGCCTGACGCCGCCGTCCTGGGCCTACCCGTTCGGAACCGATAATCTCGGCCGCGACATGCTCTCGCGCTGCCTGTACGGCGCGCAGATTTCGGTGATCATCGCCTTCACCGCCGCAACGCTGGCAACCATCGTCTCGATCGTGATCGGCATCCTCACCGGTTATCTCGGCGGCAAGGTCGATCTCATCACGCAGCGCTTCGTCGATGCCTGGATGAGCTTTCCCGACCTCATCATCCTCCTGGTGGTGGTGTCCGTGCTCGGCCCCGGCCTACCGCAAATCATCGGCACGCTCGGACTGCTGCTCGGCATCGCCGGCTCACGCATCATTCGCTCCGCGGTGGTGTCGGTACGCGAGAACATGTATGTGCACGCCGCCCAATCGATAGGCGCCTCGACCGGACGTATTCTTTGGCGGCATATCCTGCCCAACATCATGCCGCCCATTATCGTGCTGTTCACCACGCGCGTCGGCACCGTGATCCTGGCCGAGTCGAGCCTGTCGTTCCTCGGCCTCGGCGTGCCGCCGCCGACACCAACCTGGGGCGGCATGCTGTCGGGCTCGGGCCGCACCTTCATGTTCCAGGGACCCTGGCTGGCGCTGGCGCCGGGTCTTTGTCTGACGATTGTCGTCTACGCCACCAACGTGTTCGGAGATGCGTTGCGGGATCTGCTCGATCCACGCATGCGCGGGTCAAGATAAGTCGCTGAATAAGAATCAAGGCAAGAATCAAGGGAGGAAAGCATGAGTGTTATTCGCACCGCCTGGCGCCTGGCCGCAGGGTCCGCCGCGATCATCTTGGCGCTGGCCATGCCGGCATCGGCGCAAACCGAAGCGAAACCGCAATATGGCGGCACGCTCGAGATCGGCACCGTCTACGTGACGCTGTCGGCGCTGTCGTTCGACCCGGCCGACTGGAACTGGAAGCTGAACCACGACACCGGCAATTACCTCGAGCAGTTGTTCGCCGCCGACCTGTCGAAGTCGAAACGCAACGGCGGCAAGCACCCGTTCTACGCTGACGCCTATCTTCCCTCGGATGCCATCCGCGGCGAGCTCGCGGAAAGCTGGGAATGGAAAAAGGATCCGCTGCGCGTCGAGGTCCGCCTGCGCAAGGGCATCATGTTCCCGGAAAAGCCGGGCGTGATGCAATCGCGCGAGCTGACGGCCGAAGACGTCGTGTTCAGCTATTATCGCCTCGCCAAGAGCGCCAAGGCCCAGACCGGCTACTTCTCCTACGTCGACAAGGTCGAGGCCACCGATCGCCACACCGTGGTGTTCAATTTCAACTCCTACCACGCCGAATGGGATTACCGCTTCGGCTGGGGTTATTACTCCCCGATCTACCCGAAGGAAATGGCCGACGCCGGCGCCACCAACTGGAAGAACGGCAACGGCACAGGGCCGTTCATGCTGACCGACTTCGTGCAGGGCAACTCCAACACCTATTCGAAGAACCCGATCTATTGGGACAAGGAAAAGATCGGCGGCACCGAATATAAGCTGCCCTTCGTCGACAAGGTGGTCTATCGCACCATCAAGGACGAGGCGACGTTCCTGACCGCGCTGCGGACCGGCAAGCTCGACATCCTCGAGGCGATCAGGTGGTCGGCCGTCGATGAGTTGAAGAAGAGCGCGCCGCAATTGCAGTGGTCGAAATGGCTCAACATGAGCGGCACGTTCCTCGCGATGCGCGTCGACACCAAGCCGTTCGACGATATCAGGGTCCGCCGCGCGCTTAATTTCGCGGTCAACAAGCAGGAAATCGTCAAGGAATATTACGGCGGCCATGCCGAGCTGTTCGCCTATCCGCAGCATCCGGACTACGGCGGATATTTCGAGCCGCTGTCAGCGATGCCTGACTCGGTGAAAGAGCTGTTCACCTATAATCCCGAGAAGGCCAAGAAGCTGCTGGCCGAAGCCGGCGTGCCGAAGGGCTTTACCTTCAAGGTGCAGGTCTGCTCCTGCTCGCCGGACCATATGGATCTGCTGCCGCTGGTCGCGGCCTATCTGGAACAGGTCGGCGTCAAGGTCGACATCCAGCCGATGGAATATGGCGCGTTCCTCTCCGCCATGACCACCAAGACCAATGCGCCCGGCTATTTCATGAACAATGGCCACACCAATCCGACCCGCACGTTGCATAAAAGTTTCTTCACCAAAGAGGTCTGGAATCCCTCGCAATGGTCGGATCCGAAGCTCGACGCCAAGCTCGATGAAATGTATCGCACGCCCGATGAGGAAAAGCGTGTCGAGATGATCCGCGAGATCACGCGCGAAATCGTCGACAAGGCGCCCTATATCTGGCTCCCGACGCCCTACCAGTTCAGCGCCTGGTGGCCCTGGGTGAAGAACTATGGCGGCGAACTGCGCGCCGGCGCCGTTCGTCCGGGACCGATCTACGCCCGGATCTGGATCGATCAGGACCTCAAGAAGAAGATGGGCCATTGAGCGGCATGACGCGCCCGCTGCTCGAAGTCAAAAACCTGACGACGCGGTTCCGCACCGAGCGCGGGACCGTGACCGCGGTCGATGGCGTCTCGTTCCATGTCGATCCCGGCGAGACGCTCGCGATCGTCGGCGAATCCGGATCTGGCAAGAGCGTCACCGCGCTGTCGGTGTTGCGCCTGATCCCGAACCCGCCCGGCCGGATCGAGAACGGCGAGATCCTGTTCGACGGCGTCGATCTGTTGAAACTCGACGATCCCGGCATCCGCGCGGTGCGCGGCAACAAGATCGCGATGATCTTCCAGGAGCCGATGTCTTCGCTCAATCCGGCGCTGACCGTCGGCCTCCAGGTCGCCGAGCCGATCAACGTGCATCGGGGCACGCCGTGGGAGAAGGCCTATGAGGCCGCGACCGAGCTGATCGGCCGCGTCCGCATCGGCGATGCCGCGAGCCGGCTCGGCTCCTATCCGCACCAATATTCCGGCGGCATGCGCCAGCGCGTCATGATCGCGATGGCGCTCGCCTGCGCGCCGCGCCTGATCATCGCCGACGAACCGACCACCGCACTCGACGTCACCGTGCAGGCGCAGATTCTGGACCTGTTGAAGGAGGTCACGCGCGAGACCGGCTCGTCGCTGATCCTGATCACGCATGATCTCGGCGTCGTGGCGCGCTATGCCGACCGCGTCGCCGTCATGTATGGCGGCCGCATCGTCGAGGTCGCCCCGGCGCGCGAACTCTATGCCCGGCCGCAGCATCCCTACACGTCGGGCCTGATGGCTTCGGTTCCCCGCCTCGATGGTGGCGGCGGCCGACGCCTGATGCCGATCGAGGGCCAGCCGCCCGATCTCGCCAGCCTGCCGCCCGGCTGCGCCTTCGCGCCGCGCTGCCGCTCCGTTCTGGACCAATGCAAAACCGCGAAGCCTGAACTGGTTCAGGTCGCCGATCGTCACGCCAAGGCGTGTTTCGCCCATGTCTGACGCGCTGCCGCAGAACCAAAGCGACACCATCCTCCGGGTCGAGGATCTGAAAGTCCATTTCCCGATCACCAAGGGCATCATCCTGCAGCGCCAGGTCGCGACCGTGAAAGCGGTCGACGGCGTTTCGTTCACAATCCGGCGTGGCGAGACGCTGGGTCTGGTCGGCGAAAGCGGCTCCGGCAAATCGACCACCGGCCTCGCGGTGCTGCGGATGCTGACGCCGACGGCGGGGCGGATCGTGTTCGAGGGACAGGATATCGCGCCACACCGCGGCGCCGAGTTGCTCGGCGTGCGGCGCCGGATGCAGATGGTCTACCAGGACCCTTACGGGTCGCTCAATCCGCGCATGACGATCCGCAACATCGTCGGCGAGCCGCTGGCCGTTCACGGCCTCGATGGCGACAAGGCGGCGACCCGCGACAAGATCGCCTCCCTGATTGCCTCCGTCGGCCTGCTGCCCGACATGGCCGATCGCTATCCGCACGAGTTCTCCGGCGGTCAGCGCCAGCGCATCGGCATTGCGCGTGCGCTGGCGCTGGAGCCGAGCCTCTTGATCGCCGACGAACCGGTGTCCGCACTCGACGTCTCGATCCAGGCGCAGGTCATCAACCTGTTCATGGATCTGCAGGAGCGCCTCGGGCTGACCTATCTGTTCATTGCGCATGATCTCGCGGTGGTTCGCCACATCTCGACGCGCATCGCCGTGATGTATCTCGGCCGTCTCGTCGAGATCGCCGACCGCGACGACCTCTATCGCAACCCGCTGCATCCCTACACCGAAGCGCTGATGGCGGCGGTGCCGGTCGCCGATCCCGAGGTGGAAGCGCGCCGGCCGCGGGCCGTCATCTCGGGCGAGGTGCCGAGCGCGCTGCGGCCGCCGCCCGGATGCAGCTTCCACACCCGCTGCCCGCGTGCGATGGCCGTTTGCAAAACCGACCAGCCGCCCTTGCGCGAACTCGGGCCGGGACGCGCGGTCGCCTGCCACCTGCACGCAGGCTGAATTCTCGCAAGATTCTCGAGGCTCGGGTTCCCCACGGATGTCATTTTTGTGGCGGCCGTGGCGCGCCACACCGACAAGTTTCGTTTGCCAAACTCCACCCGCGAACGAATACTTGGCGCCAACCAACAAAAGCGGGAGCTAGCGTCATGACGAGCAGGCTTGCATTCGGTACGACTATTGCAGCAATGCTTTTTGCCACCGGCGCCTCGGCGCAAACCTATGAAGTCACCAAGCTGGTGCCGGGCTCGGCATTTCATGGCGTCCATGGGCTCGGGATCGACAAGACCGGGCGGCTGTTCGCCGGCAGCGTGGCCGGCGCGGCGCTCTACGAGGTCGATCGCACCAATGGCACGGCCAAGATCGCTATCCCCTCGCCGGAAGGCATGGCCGACGACATCGCGTTCGCGCCCGACGGCACCATGGCGTGGACCGGGTTTCTCACCGGCGACCTCTATTCCCGCAAGGGCGACGGCCCGGTCAAGAAGCTGGCCTCCGGCCTGCCCGGCATCAACTCGCTCGCGTTCCGCAAGGATGGACGGCTCTACGCCACGCAGGTGTTCCTCGGCGACGCGCTCTACGAGATCGATGTCGAGGGCGCCAAGCCGCCGCGCAAGATCATGGAGAAGATGGGCGGCCTCAACGGCTTCGAATTCGGGCCGGACGACATGCTCTATGGCCCGCTCTGGTTCAAGGGCCAGGTCGCCAAAGTCGACGTCGACAAGGCTGAACTGACGGTCGTCGCCGACGGCTTCAAGATTCCGGCGGCGGTCAATTTCGATTCCAAGGGCAATCTCTGGGTGGTGGATACCGCGCTCGGCCAATTGGTGCGGGTCGATCCGAAATCCGGCGCCAAGAAAATGGTCGCGCAGCTCAAGGCCTCGCTCGACAACCTCGCGATCGACGACAAGGACCGCATCTTCGTCTCCAACATGGCCGATAACGGTATCCAGGAGATCGATCCGGAAACCGGCGCTGCCAAGCAGGTCATTATCGGTAAGCTGGCGCTGCCCGGCGGCATCGGCGTCGTCTCCGACGGCGGCAAGGACACCATTTATGTCGCCGACGTGTTCGCCTACCGCACCGTCGATGGCACCACCGGCGAGGTCTCCGAACCCGCCCGCATGCATGCCGATGGCGTGACGCTGGAATATCCGATGAGCGCCACCGCGAAGGGCGACGACGTCATCCTGTCGAGCTGGTTCACCGGCACGGTGCAGGTGATCGACCGCAAGACCGGCAAAACGCGTGAGATGCTGCACGGCTTCAAGGCGCCGCATGACGCCATCAAACTCGCCGACGGCAGCATTCTGGTCAACGAACTCGGCACCAAGTCGCTGGTCCGCGCCAGCGGCGAGCACGGCAAGGATCGCGCCGTCGTGACCGCCGGACTTGAGGGGCCAGTCGGACTGGTGGCAGGCAGCAAAGGCGACGTCTATGTCACGGAGGCTTTTGCCGGCCAGGTCTCGCTCATCGAAAGCAACGGCGAGAAGACCGTCATCGCCAAGGACCTGAAAATGCCCGAGGGCATCGCGCTCGGACCCGACGGCATGCTGATCGTCGCCGAAGTCGGCGCCAAGCGCATCGTCCGGATCGATCCTGTGAAGGGGACCGTTACCGAGATCGCCGCCAACCTGCCGATTGGCCTCGCCGGCGCGCCCGGCGGATTACCGACCAACATTCCAACCGGCGTCGGCATCGGCGCATCCGGCGTGATCTACTTCTCGTCGGACGTGGAGAATGCGATCTACAAGGTGGTGAGGAAGTAGCGGCGCGGTCGTCGGCATGTTGGGATATCCCGCATTCCAGCACCAAAAGCCTCTATGGCAATGATGCCGGTCGGCTCGGGACAAAACGGGCTCACAATCAATCCGGGAAGGTGCCCTCGAGGTTAAAGGTTCCGTCCGCCTGCTTCACCTTCTTGATATCGGTCGCGCCAAGCGCCTCGAAGGCGTCCTCAATATCTTTCACCTCATCCTTCGGTATACGCTTCGCCAAGACCTTCTTCTTAGCCATCGTCAACCCTCCTCTCAGGGACAAATTCCTTGAAGCGTTGCCCGCTGCAATAAATCCTCGGCAATTGCAGGCTCTTGGCCACTCAACAGTAACGCGAAGCCAGCACTGCTAGGGGTCCTCATCAACGCCATCAGGCGAGCCTTTTGCTGGGCACGAGTGGCTCCGGAATTCGGCCGCAGCAAGCAGGCATTCAAGGCCTTCCCGGCAGCCGTCGAGACGAAATTCACCTCGATGCTATGCTGTTTGAGCTGCTCAACGAACCTGGCCTCAGCTCCCAGCGTCTCGCTCGTCCCAAGCAGGCCGCCCGTGAAAGTTCCAGCCCGGTACTAATCTTCAAGATCCGTCAAAGCCGCAGCCAGCGAATATTCGATGGTCGAAAGCCTCGTCCCTCGCAATATGCGTTGCGAGACAATTACTCTCTGGGTCCGCATTTGCGATTGAATCCACTGTACGCTGTGTGCGAACAGGATGTCGTTGTCATAGGCGGCGCGCGATCCAGTAACGACCCCCGCCAGCCCCGTGAGGACATTCTTTGTCACGACGGGAGTGAGTAGTCCGGAAGCGGTCGTAAGCCCTAGTGTTGCGACGGTCGCACCAAACCCGACATTCTGGCGCTCTTTCGTCAAAGCCGCTTCGTAAGTCGTATATTGAATGTCGATCGCGTACATTCTCGCCGCGATCCAATCATTCCGATACTTGACCCGCGCCGATTCGCTCAGACCTACAAACTGGATGAAATCGATCTTCGGAATATTGTCCCGGATGCCCTGGGTTTCAACGTTGACGGGATAGAGTCGTTCAGGCCCGTCCGCAACCGAGACGCATCCGGTTGAAAGGGCCGCCACGCCCAAAAATGCGCATACAACCCGCCAAGCGCGACGCAACTCCGCCACTCCACGCATCGCACGCCCCCTTAACTCCCCGTTAAGGATTGTGGCGATGATCCGTCAGGTTGTTCAAGATAATTCCACAGCTGCTACGATAAAGCGCAATGCGTGTCTCTTTTTGACAACACCCGCTTTGGGTGAGGCAGGCTGACACATCCTGTGATAGCAGTTCATCTCAGCCTCGCCGGACCATGTCTTCGATACGTAGTTTTACGGAAGCAGGCATCGCAAAAAAAACGCCCTCCCCGCATCGCGGAGAGGGCCTCGTTACATCCTGATCAATTCAGCTTGCGCTTCGGGACCGGCGCTTCGAACGCCGCGATCTCGGCGGTCTTGGGCGCCTTGCCGTTGAAGGTCAGCACGTTGCCCTGGCTCGAAATCACCACGCGATCGCCGTCGGCGACCGAGCCTTCGAGGATCATCTCGGCCAGCGGATCCTGCAGGTTGCGCTGGATCACCCGCTTCAGCGGCCTTGCGCCATAGGCGGGATCCCAACCCTTGGCGGCGAGCCAGTCGCGCGCCGGGGCATCGAGCGTGAGCGTGATCTTGCGCTCTTCCAAGAGTTTCTGCAGCCGCGCGAACTGGATCTCGACGATCCGGCCCATCTCGCTCTTCTGCAAGCGGTGGAACAGGATGATCTCGTCGACACGATTGAGGAATTCGGGGCGGAAATGCGCCCGCACCATCCCCATCACCTGCTCGCGCACTTCAGACGTATCCTCGCCCTCCGGCTGGTTCACCAGGAATTCCGAACCGAGGTTCGAGGTCATGATGATCAGCGTGTTGCGGAAATCGACGGTGCGGCCCTGCCCGTCGGTCAGACGGCCGTCATCAAGCACCTGCAGCAGCACGTTGAAGACGTCGGGATGGGCTTTCTCGATCTCGTCGAACAGCACAACCTGATATGGCCG
>JBOHIT010000241.1:0-10174 GCA_050726155.1 Bradyrhizobium sp. | reverse complement strand
TCATCGAACTCGACGCGACCGAGCAGGACGAGGTCAAGGTGCTGGCCAACAACCTGCCGATCGCCAGTGGCGTGGTGGTCGTCAACCGCAACCGCATTGCGGTCGAAGTCAAGCAAATGCTGCCCCGGACGCCCGACCACAGATAGTCGGGAAAGCCTTTGCCCAAGCGGCGCCAAGGCCTTGTCCCCCCATCCTCGATTTGTTACATGGGCGCCGTTGATCCCCGCACCGGGTGCGAATCCGGGGCCGATGATCCTTCAGCGCTCGTGGCGGAATTGGTAGACGCGCTGCCTTGAGGTGGCAGTGAGTAAAATCGTGGGGGTTCGAGTCCCTCCGAGCGCACCACAAAATCATGCAGTTTGGGCCTGACTCCATCGATTCGGTGAGAAACGCGCAATTCCTCGCAAGCCGCTGGTGGCAAACGGATCGGAACTGTCTGGCAGGCGGAAGTTGCCTTGCTGTTACACCGTTCGCGTAAGACAACGGCGCATCGCCGGCGACCCGGTCCGATGTCGCAATTCGGCGCTTCCAAAGCCATCCGGGGCACGTGAATGACGTTCCTGAGCTACGCCTATCGATTCGTCTCCAACTTCGTGTTCCTGGCGCTGGTCTATTTCAGCCTCAACTTCCTGGAAAAATATCCACAGCGCGTCATGGTCGCGGTTCTGGTGCTGGTCTATGCCGCGATGCATGCCGCCTCGGCGCTGCGTTCGTTTTATTTCTTCCAGCGCATCGAGCGGCTGGAGGCCGAGGCGCGACGCCTGGCGTCGGCCGCCGCCGAGGGGCCGAATTCCGCGGCCGCGCGCAAGCAGATCGTTACCGAGGTCGGCGGGCTTCGTCACGCCGGCGAAATGAAGGCGTATATCGACCTGCTGTTCCTGGCGCTCGTCATCCTGCTCTGCATCGCCAAGATCGTGGTGTAGACCGCGCGCTTCTTCGGGCCAGCATCGCTTTTTTGTGCTCTACTGCATCCGGTCAACAAGAACCGGAGCGCAATCCCAATGACGGGCTTACCCAACTCCCTGGCGGCGCGCGACATCGCCTCGCTGATCCACCCCTATACCAATCTCGAGAAGCACAAGAGCGACGGTCCCGTCATCATGGCCCGCGGCGAGGGGGTCTATGTTTATGACGAGGCTGGCAAGCGCTATCTCGAAGGCATGGCCGGGCTGTGGAGCACGTCGCTCGGCTTCAGCGAGAAGCGCCTCGTCGAGGCGGCGCAACGCCAGATGGAGCAATTGCCGACCTACCACATCTTCAACAGCCGCTCGACCGAGCCCAGCATCGAGGCCGCCGAGGAACTGCTCAAGATCGTGCCCAAGGGGCTCGGCAAGGTGCTGTTCGCCAATTCCGGCTCGGAGGCGAACGACCAGGCCGCGAAGATCGTCTGGTTCTACAACAACGCGCTGGGGCGTCCGCGCAAGAAACGCATCATCGGCCGCGTGCGCGGCTATCACGGCATCACGGTTTTTTCCGGCAGCATGACCGGCCTGCCCGCAAACCATACCGATTGGGATCTGCCGGTCGGCGGCGTGTTGCGGACGGACTGCCCGAGCCACTATTTGTATGGCCGGCCGGGCGAGAACGAGGCGCAGTTCGTCGACCGCCTCGTCGCCAATCTCGAAGACATGATCGTCCGTGAAGGGCCGGATACGATCGGCGCCTTCATCGCCGAGCCGGTGAACGGGGCGGGCGGCGTCATCGTGCCGCCGGCCGATTATTTTCCGCGCATTCAGCAAGTGCTGCGCCGCTACGACGTCCTGATGATCGCCGACGAGGTGATCTGCGGGTTCGGCCGCACCGGCGAGATGTTCGGCTGCGACACGTTCGGCATCGAGCCCGACATCATGACCGTCGCCAAGGCGCTGTCGTCGGCCTACATGCCGATCTCGGCCACGGTCATCAGCGAAACCATCGCCGAGACCATCACCCGGCACTCCGGCAAGCTCGGCAATTTCGGCCATGGCTTCACCTATGCCGGCCATCCTGTCGCCGCGGCCGTCGCGCTTGAGACGCTGCGGATCTACCGGGAGCGCGACATCGTCGCACAGGTGAAGGCGCTGGCGCCGCATCTGCAGTCGCGACTCCGCGCGCTCGGCTCGCATCCGCTGGTGGGCGAGGCGCGTGGCGTCGGGCTGATCGGTGCGCTGCAACTGGTCGCCGACAAGGCGACGCGCCGGCCGCTGCCGCCGGCCGAAGGCATCGGCGCCTTGGTCCAGCAGGCCGCCATGGCGCGCGGGGTCATCGTTCGCGCCGCTCCCGACGCCGTGTTCGTCTGTCCGCCGCTGATCATCACGCCAGCGCAGATCGACGAGATGATGGATGCGGTGGCGGCGGCGCTCGACGAAGCCTATGCGGTCGCCGACCGGCGCGGGTTGCTCGGCCGTGCGCAGTCGGCGGCAGGATAGAGCGTCTTCTAGCGCTTCTTCAGGCCGGCGACGCGGATCGCGTTCTTTTTGCCCGGCCTGGCCGACTTCGCCGGTTTGACCTGCGCGTGCTTGGCCGCGCCCTTGCCGGCATGCTTTGCGTGCCTGGCATCCTTGGCCGTGCGCGCCGCATGTTTGGCGGAGCCAGGTTTCCGAAGCGCGGCGGCGCGAGTCTTGCGACCCGGTTTTTCGACACGCGCCGGAGCCTGTTGGGCGGATGCTTCGTCAGCGGCAGGCGGAGTCGGTTCCACCTTGCGCGCGGAGGGTGGCGAATACAGCATCGTCACCCGTGTCGGTTCCGGGAGCGCGAACACGCTGGCCGCGGGCGTCGGCAGCGCCGGCTGGTCCAGCACCAGCGTCACTTGTCGCGACCACAGCGCGTCGCGCAAAGCGCGCCGCTGCACGCGATCCGCCGGCGCCGTACTGCGCCAATCGCGCTCCGACAGTTCGGGCGTGGGAAGGGCCGCCGTGGCGGTATAGACGAAGTTCGGAATCTTCGGCCAGCGCGACGTCGCCACCTGTTCCGACACCGGATGCGCCTGCCATTGCGACGGATCGGTCGGCGTCGCCGGCCGATCAGGTGTCGCCGGCACCACATGGACGATGCGGTAGCCGCGGGCTTTCAACTCGCTCAGAATCCGCGGCAGCGCTGCGACGGTGCGCGGCTGGATGTCGTGCAACAGCAGGATGCCTTTGCCCTTGGCCTCGAGCCGTTGGATCGCGAGATCATAGACGCGCGCGGGGGAGACGTGACGCCAGTCGTCTGCCGGAAAATCGGCGCTCCAGACTTGCAGGCCGTTGGCTTCGGCATACTCCTCGATGACATCGGAACGGCCGAGGCCCGGAATGCGGAAGAACGGCGCCGGCGCGGTGCCGTCGCCGAGTGCGGCCGTCACCGACGCGATGCCGTCCTCGATCTCCTTTTGGGCGTGGTCGATCGGCAGCCGGTTCATGTTGCCGGGATGGCTCTGGGTATGGGTGGCGATGGTGTGGCCGGCGTCGCGAATCCGGCGCACGCCTTCCGGATTGGCCTGGGCCTGGCGCCCGACCAGGAAGAAGGTCGCCTTCGCGCAATGGGCGGCGAGGATATTGAGGATTTGATAGCTGTATTTCGGCAGCGGACCGTCGTCGAAGGTCAGCACCACCTCATGATCTTCGAGCGGCAACGTCTTGGCATATTGCATCGTGCCGATGATGGGATATTGGCGCGGGTCGACCACCAGCGTGCGCGATGTGCCGAGCGCATCGGGATGCCCGGGACAATCCGCCGCAGCGGCGGTCTGGACGGTGACGCAGGTCAGCATCGCAAGAGAAAACACGGCTAAAATCGCGGCTGAAAAAGCAAACGATGCCCGCTTACGGAGCCCCATACCTAGCTTAGCTATCATAGAACCCCGGCTTCATTCCCAATCGAAGTTTGGTCCGCGCGGACCGGTATTCGGTTCACTCCAAAGTGCCATGCTTGAATCATTACAGGCGGGGCCATGAATGCCGCCTTAACCGCCGAAATACCAGATTTATTTCGGGTTTTGCGTGCTTGCGGCCGATGTCGGCGCGGCCGCCGGAACCAGGTGGACCACGCGGTAATGATTGTTGTGCAGATAGCGCAGGAAAGCCGGCAGCATGGCCGCGGTTTGCGCCTTGGGGTCGTGCAGCAGGATGATCCCCTTGCGGGCGATTTGCAGCCGCTCGGTCAGGAGCTTCAACTGCTGGGCCGGCTTCATCGGCTCCCAATCGCTGGCCCACAGGTCGGCGCCGAACACCGCGATGCCGCGCTTTTGCAGCAGGTCGAGGGATGCCGGCGTCATCTCGAAATAGGGATAGCGAAAAAATGGCACGCCGGGGCTCGTGGTGGCGGTGCCGTGCAGCGCCTTTTCAACCGCCGCAATGCCCTTGTCGATGTCGGCCGTGGCCGCCTCCGGCTTCATGTATTTGATATTCGGATGCGACCAGGTGTGGTGGGCGATGGTGTGCCCGGATGCGGCAATCCTGCGCACCAGCTCCGGGTGCTCGGAAGCCGACCTGCCGATCAGGAAGAATGTCGCGCGCACGCATTCATGCGCGAGCGCGGCCAGCACTTTGGGCGTCGTCCCGGCCCACGGCCCGTCATCGAAGGTCAGGACCACCTCATGATCCCCGAGCGGCAGGCTCTGCGGAAAGCTCTTCAGGCCGACCCGCGGCGTGGTCGCGGGATCGACGCGGAGAACGCGTGAGGTGCCGAGCGCATCCTTGCGCGGGCATTCGGCGGTCGCTGCCGCCGCGGTCCAGGCCAACGATGTCAAGGTCGCGGCGAGGATGGCTGTGCCGAACGCCCTGGCGCATCCTGCGGTCATTCGCCGTACTGCATATTTAGCATTGCGCTTTGCGTTGCCGATTGGGTAATGCGTGCAGCGATAGCTCAAAACGAGTTCTCCTGTTCTGTCAAACCGGTGAGGCACGGCATGGCCGAGGATATCGAATTTGCCACCGCCGCCGCGCGACCCGTCGACGGCTCCGCGCTCGATTTTCCGATGCGGGATGAAGAGGGACAAATCCGTCACGAGTTTGTCGAAGAGATCACGCGTTGCATCAGGGCCGCCGACGCGCCGCGGCTGCGCGAGGTCGTGGCCGAGCTGCACGAGGCCGATCTCGGCGATTTGATCGGCGCGCTCGAAGCCGACGACCGCGTCCAGCTTGTCGAACTGACCGGCACCGATTTCGACTTCTCGGCGCTCAACGAGGTCGATGACGCGGTCCGCGAGGAAATTCTCGAGGAGCTCGAGCCGGAGACGGTCGCCGAAGGCGTTCGCGAACTGGAATCGGACGATGCCGTCGAACTGCTCGAAGGCCTCGACGAGGAGGACCAGGAAGAGATCCTCGAGAAACTGCCGCCGTCCGAGCGTGACGCGCTGGAGCGCAGCCTGCTGTATCCGGAAAACTCCGCAGGAAGGCGGATGCAGTCCGAGTTCATCGCGGTGCCGCCGGACTGGACCGTAGGCCAGGCGATCGACTACATGCGCGACACCCCGGACCTGCCGGACCGGTTTTATGAAATCTATGCGGTCGACGCCAACCAGCACTGGCAGGGGGCGGTCTCGCTCGACACCCTGCTGCGCGCGCGGCGGCCGGTGCCGCTCGCCGACCTGATCGAGGAAGACCGCCGCCGCGTCTCCGTGCTCGACGACCAGGAAGAGGTCGCGCGGATGTTCGGCAAGTACAATCTGGTTGCAGCCCCCGTGGTAGACACCACCAACCGGCTGGTCGGCGTCATCACCATCGACGACGTCGTCGACGTGATCGAGGAAGAGGCCGACGAAGACCTCAAGGCTCTCGGCGGCGTCACCAGCGACGAAGAACTGTCCGACAGCGTCTGGACCATCGCGCGCGCCCGGTTCAACTGGCTCCTGGTCAATCTGGCGACCGCGTTCCTCGCGTCCTCGGTGCTCGGCCTGTTCGAGGGCCAGCTCGAAAAGATGGTGGCGCTGGCCGTGCTGGCGCCGATCGTCGCAAGCCAGGGCGGCAATGCCGCGACCCAGACCATGACGGTGGCGGTGCGGGCGCTGGCGACCCGCGATCTCAATTCCAGCAACGCCTATCGCCTCGTGATGCGCGAGGCGATGGTCGGTATCGTCAACGGGCTGGCGTTCGCCGTGATCACTGGCGTCGCCGCGGTGGCCTGGTTCAAGATCCCCGGCCTCGGCATCGTGATCGGGCTAGCGATGGTCTGCAACCTGATCGCCGGCGCGCTCGGCGGCATCCTGATCCCGATGGCGTTGGAGCGGGTGCGCGCCGATCCCGCGGTGGCGTCCGGCACCTTCGTCACCACGATCACCGACGTGGTCGGCTTCTTCTCGTTCCTCGGCATCGCCACGCTGTGGTTCGGGCTGAAGTAGGCGAGATCCGGAAGAGCCGGTATCGTTAATCGCGCCTTAACGCGCTTGGCCGATGATTCCCAGATCGGGAATCGAAACATGCGGCGCTTGCGGCTTAAGGCAGACGGACGGATCGTGGAACTGCGCGACGGGCAGGAGTTTCCGCTCGCGCCGGCGCTTCCGGACGTCACCCCCGCTTTGGTTGTTGACACCGCGCCGCTTCCGGCGGTGCGCGATCTCCGGCGCCGTTCGCGCCTGACCCAGCTCGAATTCGCCGCACGCCTCGGCGTCCCCGTCGAAACCATCCGGAATTGGGAGCAGGGCAAACGGGCGCCGCGCGGACCGGCGCGCGCACTGCTTGCCGTCATCGCCCATTCGCCGGAGACGGTGTTCGCCGCGCTCGCCACGGAACCCGCGCCGGCTTGAGTTGGCTCGTCGACGGCCCATAATATGGGCGATGATCTTCATCGAGGCGAACGGCGCGAAGATTCCGGCGATCGGGCTGGGCACCTGGGAATTGCGCGGGCGCGCTTGCGCGCGGCTGGTCGAGCAGGCGCTGCGGCTCGGCTATCGCCACATCGACACCGCCCAAGTCTACGAGAACGAGCGCGAAGTGGGCGAGGGGCTGCGCGGCTCCGGCGTCAAGCGCGACGAAGTGTTCGTCACCACAAAAATCTGGACCACGCATTTCGCGCCCAACGATCTCGAGCGATCGGCGAAGGAGAGTCTCGCGAGGCTGCGCCTGACCGAGGTCGACCTGTTGCTGCTGCACTGGCCCAATCCGCAGGTGCCGCTTTCGGAGACGCTGGGCGCGCTGGCGAAAGTCAAGCAGCTCGGGCTGGCCCGGCACATCGGCGTTTCCAATTTCACCGTGGCCCTGATCGAGGAGGCGGTGGCGGCGTGCCCGGAGCCGCTGGTCTGCGACCAGGTCGAATACCATCCCTATCTGGACCAGACCAAAGTGAGGCAAGCCTGCGCGCGCCACGGCATGGCGCTGGTCGCCTATAGCCCGGTTGCCAAGGGCCGCATCAAGAACGACAAGGCGTTGCTGCGGATCGGCGACCGCTATCGCAAGAGCGCGGCGCAAGTCTGCCTGCGCTGGCTGGTGCAGCAGAACGTGGCGGCGATCCCGCGAACTTCGAAACTGGAGCGGCTGTCGGAGAATTTCGAGATCTTCGATTTCGAACTGTCGGACGCGGACATGCAAGCGATTTCCGAGATGGGCAGCGCCAATCGCCGGCTCACCGATTTCGGCTTCGCGCCGAAATGGGATTGAGCCAAAATTGGATTGAGCAACCGCTGCGCCGGGCGCTATGCTCGCGGCCGGAGCAATCGATTGGCCAGAGACATCGATATAGCGTTTTCCAGCGAAGTGGAGCCGGTTCGCATTAAGAAAACGCGTCAAAATAAGGAATCGAGAGCCCGTTTCGATTCAATCGAAACGGAAAAGGCTCTCGTACCGGTACGATGAACCTGCAGCGGATCATACCTTCGGATATGACGGCATCGGCGGTCGCGCATCTGTCGCTGCTGGCGCTGTTGTTCCTGTTCTCCGAGGTGCATCCGTTCGGCGCTGTGACCGCTGAATCGATTCCGGTCGATATCGTCGCGCCGCAGGATATTCCTGAGAAGGTCGTCGAGAAGCAGCCCGAGCCGGTTTCGGCGCCGATACCGAAACTTGATTTTACGGCACTCGATCCGGCGCCCACCGCCCAACAACCGCCCCCGACGCCACCGCAGAAGCCGCAGAAGCAGGCGACGTCGCCCGCACCGCGCACGGCGCCGCAGCCCGCCGCGCAACCGCAGGCGGCCGCCGCCTCAGCGCCGGCGTACCGGTCGCCCGAGCCGGACATCACGCTCAAATACAATGTCCTGCTCGGTCTGCCGCCGGACATTGTGCCGAGCGCGCCGTCCGCCGCGTCGTCCGGCGCCAGGGCCGGCGATAATTTTGACGCGCCGGCGATCGAGAATGCCGAAATTGCCTCCACCGTGGTCGCCGCATTCCGGCGGCACCTGCGAACCTGCTCGAAACTTCCGGCCGGGTTGACAGGCTCCGACGACGTCAAAGTCAAGCTGCGCGTATTCATGGGCCAGGACGGCAAGCTCGCATCGGAGCCGGTGCTGATCGAGGCCAGCGCCTCCATGAAGGGCCCACTGTTGATGCAGGGCGCGATCAGCGCGCTGCAGGCCTGCCAGCCCTACGCGATGCTGCCGGCCGATCGCTACGGCGAATGGAAAGTGCTCGACCTCAGCTTCACGCCGCAGGATTTTTCGAGTTCTTGATATGGATATCTCTTTCGCGAACCGGATGCCGACCCCAGGCATGCTTCGCTTGAAGCCGTTGGACTGACGCGGGCAAGGGCTGTGCTAATTGCCTGGACGCATAGCTCAGTTGGTAAAGCAGATGACTCTTAATCATCGGGTCTCAGGTTCGAGCCTTGGTCGCCCACCATGCCCTCCAAGAAAATCAAGTAGTTGTCGATAGTAAGCTAATTCCTCCGGGAATTTAGGTAATGCTGTAGGTATGCTCGCTTTGGGTCATGAGGCAGGCATTTCAGTCGGCCTAGGTCTCGCTGCCGCTTAAATTGGGGAGAATGTACATGGCAACTAAAGGACAGATGACCGGAATGCTCGGCACCTATCTAGCCGCGGCAGAGCTAACCTATAACGGGTTGGTCGTTTCAATCACTTCGCGTAATGCGAGGGGGGCAGACCTGCTCGCCGCCGATCAGAAATACAAGCGTACATGGTCCATTCAGGTGAAGACCAACAGAAAGGCTGCTGGCTTTTGGCTGCTCAGTAAGGACTATGAGGAATTGTCTTCTCCCACTCATATCTACCTGTTCATCAATCTGCAGGCTGATGCGAGGCCCGACTATTACGTTGTCCCCAGTCGGGTTGTAAAAAAATACGGGACGACTAGCCCCGTCAGGAGCACCGGATCGATTTGGTATGCATTCTCACGCAAGAATGCGGAAAAGTACAAAGAGAAGTGGTCCGTGTTTGGATGACCGAAAGCAAAGTGGATTTATCGGTGTTGGAATTTTGAAGCTCGTAGAGCGGATTGAGTCGACCTGTCCGCCGTACGGGCTGAATAGATTTCTTCGACAGGCGCGACGCTCCTTTAAGCTGAGCTGATCCATGAAACGATCTTTGATCCTGGTGGCGATGTTGGCGACTTTGGCACCCGGTGCAGCAGCGGCGCAAAATTGCCGGGACTATGCTCCTGGCCCTTCCAGATTTTCATGCATGAGTGCCAAGCGCCCCGGGCTGATTGCCAAGCGAGAACGATGCCAGCAGGAGGCTGCGGGCATGGGACTTCGTCCCGGCGTTGGTAAGGGCTCCTACAAGGCCTTTGTGGTGGCTTGCATGCAGCGCGGACGCCGTTGAGCGAAGGCGGTCCCCACTGCGTCGCCTCGCGCGCAAGCGCAATCTCGCGAGGCGCGTGCGACAAATCAACCCGACGGGCAAATCACTTCGTGTTTTCAGAAATCGTGTCAAGCCTCGATATCAAAAATATTTCGCTTTATCCGAAGTAAAAATCGGGGCATATCTTGGTCATCCCGTCCCACTCAGAGGGGCGTATCATGATCGTCATGAGCGTGGGACGGGTCGCGGTGGACGCGGAGGTGCCGATAACGAACGGCGCTGAAGCGTACGGCAAAAGCGTGTGGTCCTGACGTCGCGGTGCTGACGTCAATGCACCTGGAGGCACTGCCTCTCAGGGCGCAACGGAGGCAAAAGAGCCGTTCTCCGGGGAGAGCACGAAGTAAGCCGTAAAGCCATTGCGCAGGGAATGTCGGATGTTCTCCGCTGCCCTGTATGCTCGTGGGCGCACTTCTCTGTGCACATTGCTCACGAGATCGCGGGTGCAGCGCGCATCCGGCATTCCCTGCG
>JBOHIT010000240.1:0-14739 GCA_050726155.1 Bradyrhizobium sp. | reverse complement strand
ACGGCATGAACTGGGTCTGGCCGATTTCGCCGGCCCAGGCGCCGCGCATTTCCTGCGGCGCGATGTCGCCGCGCTCGACGATGCGCAGCGCATCCATCAACTCGGCCTTGAACAGGTCGGTGCGACGGCAGTCATAGGCCAGTGTCGCCAGCGAACGCAGCGTCGGGAATTTGCCGATGTTGACGCCGTAATCGGTTTCCAGGCCCCAGATCGCCACCAGTATTTCGCCTGGCACGCCATAGGCCTGTTCGATGCGCGAGAGCACCGACCCATATTGCTTGAGCATGTTGGCACCGCGCGCGAGCCGGGGCGGCACCATGCGGCCGGAGAACTCTTCAAAACTCTGGTTGAAAACCTTCTGCGAATGGTCGCGCGCAATGACCGCCTTGTCGAGCGCCACGCCGGTCAGCCCGGCCTGGATCGCCGACGCCGAAATGCCTTTCGCGGCCGCTTCTTTCTTGAAGTCTTCGAGCCATCCCTCGAACGTGCCGGTGCCGCAGGGGGCGGCAAGCGATGGCGCGGCCGATGACAGAAGTAACCCCGCCAGCGCCAAGGCCCGAACAGAAATGCGAGAGGTCATGGTGTCGTTCGCTCCAAAGTCGATTCGGCATCGACATTAGTCTCGAAACCTGACCGAAATGTTCGAGGCAAGAGCGGCCAAAACAAGGCTGGTGCCTGATCGCCGCCGACACGAACGCGTCAACCGTCCTTGACGTCTTCGCTTAATTCCTGGGCAATTGTGAATGCGCATCGCCGGCGCTGTATCGGTTAGCGCGATGCCTGCATAATTCCGCGCCAAACCGCCGATCGACGACCGACCGGCGGTTTGATTGCACTATTCGTCGTGCGGTCTATGCCTTGCGCCGCCAGGGAAACAGATTGGCCGGGAAATCCGCCGCGGGCTTGCGCTCGCGCGGTGCACGGGGCGGAAGCGGCTGCGGATTGAGTTCCGGCTCGATCGTCTGCCGATAGAGATGCCAGGTGGCGTGGCCAAGCACGGGGATCACGATCGCAAGGCCGAGGAAGAAGGGCAGCGATCCCGCGACCAGGAGCACGGCCACGATCAAACCCCAGATCGCCATCGGCACGGGATTGCGAGCGACCGCGCGCAGCGAGGTTACCATCGCGTCGCCGGCGCCGGCATGACGATCGAGCATCAGCGGGAATGAAACCACGCTGATGCAGAGGGCCACGAGGGCGAACAGGAAGCCGACGCCGCAGCCGACGAAGATCAGCCACCAACCCTCCGATGTCGTCACCACGTGTGTGAAGAAATCCCGAATGCCGGTAGCACCTTCATAGCCGAACGCGGCGATGTAGATCGCTTGCGCCGTCGCTACCCAGGTCACGAACAACGCCAGCAGAAGAGCGCCGAGCCCGAGCATGGCGCCGAACGAAGGCGAGCGCAGCACCTCCAGCGCATCCCACGCGGTCGCTTGCGCGCCGCTCTCGCGACGACGGCTCAGCTCATAAAGGCCAAGCGCTGCGAACGGGCCGAGCAGGGCGAAACCCGCGGCGAGCGGAAACAGCAGCGGCAAAACGGAGTAACCCAGCACCGTGCGCGCCAGCACCAGTCCGAGCACGGGATAGATCACGCACAGGATGATGGCGTGGCTGGGGACTGCCTTGAAATCCTCCCAGCCGAGCTGCAAAGCCCGGTATAGATCGGGGAGGCCGATGGTTCGGATGCCCGGCGCATTCGCGGCGTCTTGTCCGCTCTGCGTCAGTGATGTGACACTGCCTTGATATTGAGCGCCTTGAATTGGAGTGGCCATGGTCGTCGTCTCCCGTTGGCGGCTGCATTTTGCGCTCGCTGGAGGGCGCAAACGTGCCGGTTCCAAACATGATCACGATCAGGCCAGACGCGAAGACAGGGAAGCAAACGGGCCATGTCGCGAACTGAACCGGCAGCGTACTCCCAAACAGAGACAATAGCACTCACGCTTCGGTGAATGTTTCATTGGCAAGCCACATTTGGCTGGCTAAACTCCAAGGCGAGCCCGGCCTGGTGCTGCCGGTCAAACAGTGCCGCTAGCGACAGACCCGTTTTAATTCCACTGGGAGCGAACGATGAGCATTTTCGGAAAAATCATGAGCGCGATCTTCGGCACCAAGGCAGAGGCGGCGCCGGCTGGCGGCGGAGCGGCCGCAGGTGGAACAGCGGCGGGCGGATCCGAGGCACCGGCCGCGACCATCGATGTCGCGCCGATCCTGGACAAGGCGGTCGCCGCCAAGGGCGAGAAACTCGAGTGGCGCACCTCGATCGTCGATCTGATGAAGGCTCTCGACATTGATTCGAGTTTCACCGCGCGCAAGGAGCTCGCCAAGGAGCTCGGCTACACCGGCGACAGCAATGATTCGGCGAGCATGAACATCTGGCTGCACAAGCAGGTGATGACCAAGTTCGCCGCCAATGGCGGCAAGCTGCCCCCGGAAATCAAGCACTGACGATTCGTTCCAAGCCGATACGCAAAAGGCCCGCGGCGACGCGGGCCTTTTTTGTTGTGCGATACGTGGTGAGCGACCGTATCAGGGATACGGCCGGCGTCCGCTGTAGCGCCACGCGACGGTCGCGAGTTCGCCGCGGCTGATGCCGATGTCGCGGAGCGTGCGTTCATCGAGTCGGCTGATGCTTGAGAGCTCCGATCGATAGCGCGCGTAGCGCCCGACAAGGGCGATGAGAGAGGAGATCAACATGGTCTTTTCCTTTGAGGCAGTTGGGATGCACCGAAGCGGTGCTGATGCCTCTTGGTCGCGGGCGACAAAGGCGAGGTTCACCGCAATGCAGCAAAGGGGTAGGTGCTATGCAATTTGCACGAAAACGCTGTAAAGACTGCGGCTGAAGAAGAAACGCCAGCCAAGGAGAACATGATGAACAGCCTCGACCGCAGAACCATTCTAACGACCGGCGCTCTGGCGCTGGCGGGGGCGGCGGCGCACAGCGCTCCGGCCGATGCGCAGGCCGGCCCGAAGTCGATGTTTCCGGTACCCGCGACGACCATTCCGATCGTCGGCGAGACCGACGTGTTTCAGGTTCGCCGCATCTATTGCATCGGACGCAACTACGCCGCGCATTCGCGCGAAATGGGCTCCGATCCGAACCGGGAACCGCCGTTCTTTTTCCAGAAGCCGACGGATGCGATCCAGAACGTCGCGATCGGCAGCGTCGCCGATCATCCCTATCCTTCGCTAACCAAGAATTACCATTACGAGGTCGAACTGGTGGCGGCGCTGAAATCGGGCGGCACCAATATCCCGGCGGAGAAGGCGCTCGATCACGTCTACGGTTATGCGGTCGGCCTCGACATGACCCGGCGCGATCTGCAGCGCGCGCTGGGCGACGAGAAGAAGCCCTGGGAGATAGGCAAGAGTTTTGACCGCTCTGCCGTGCTCGGCCCGATCCACCCCGCCGCCAAAACCGGACATTTCACCAAGGGCGCGATCTCGCTGGCGTTGAACGGCACGGTCAAGCAGAACTCCAACCTGCTGAACATGAGCTGGAACGTCGCCGAGCAGATCGCCAAGCTGTCGGAAGCGTTCGAGTTGAAGGCCGGCGATATCATCTATTCCGGTACCCCCGAAAATGTCGGCCCGGTGGTCAAGGGCGATGTGCTCCTCTGCAAGATCGAGGGCCTGCCGGATATGTCGATCAAGATTGTCTAGGTGGTCGTCCCAGCGGGGGATCAACCCGTTAAATCCGCGAACTGCGGATTTTTCTGGAGATAGTCGACAACGAAGCCGCAGCCGGCGACCACCTTGTGGCCGTCGGCGCGGATCAGTTCCAGCGCGCCCTTGATCAGTTCGGAGGCGATGCCGCGGCCGCGTAGCGTCCGCGGTGTCTCGGTATGGGTGATGATCACGGCCGACGGTGTCAGGCGATAATTCGCAAACGCCAGCGATCCCTCGACGTCGAGCTCGAAGCGGCTTTGGGCCTTGTTGTCGCGGACGGTCATACCAATAGTTCCATGCGATTCATTTCATTCATTTAGGCATGTGCATTTAGGCATGTGAACCCGGCGATGCAAACCTGCGACCAACGGGGGAAATCGCTTGCCTGGGTGACATCATGCGCATTTTGACCTGCCTGACCGCCTCGCTGCTGGGCGCAAGCCTGACGCTTGCTCATCCGCCAGCGGCCTCCGCCGAGGGCGATAAAAACTGGCAGGCCTGTGTCGGCACGGCCACTGCGCCGAACGAAAAGGTGACGGCGTGCGGCAGCGTGATCGACGCCGGGAAGGAGACCGGCAAGCGGCTCGCCGCGGCCTATTGCTTTCGCAGCCACGGCCTGACCGAAAAGCGCGAACTCGACGCCGCGCTTACCGATATCAACGAATCGATTCGGCTCGATCCCGAGTCGGCCTGCGCCTTCACCAACCGCGGCCGCGTCTACTCCCTCAAGCGCGAATTCGACCGCGCGATTGCCGATTACGACGAGGCGATCCGGCTCGATCCGGCATTTGCGCTGGCCTACAACAACCGCGGCGACGCCTTCTTCAACAAGGGGGACCTCGACCGCGCGCTGACCGATTTCGATGCCGCCATCAAATACAATCCATCGCTCGCGACCGCCTATGGCAATCGCGGCTATCTCTATCATCGCAAGCGCGACATGGCCCGTGCGATTGCCGACTACAGCACCCAGATCAAGTTGAAGCCGGACGTGCTGGCCTATATCAACCGCGGCAATGTTTACCGCGATACCGAACAGCTCGAGCGTGCCGCGGCCGATTATGGCCAGGCTGCCAAACTCGCGCCGACCGATCCGCGGGGCTGGCGCAACCGCGGTATGATCCGCATGTACCAGGGCGATACCAAGCGCGGCATTGCCGATTACGACAAGGCGCTGCAATACGATCCGGCCGACGCCTACTCCTGGAACAATCGCGGCCAGGGCAAGATGCGGCTCGGCAACAAGGCCGGGGCGATCGCGGATTTCCGCAAGGCCCTGGAGATCAGCCCGGGACTGCGTACCGCGCGCGAGGGCCTGCAACAGCTCGGCGCCGCACAATAGCTGATAATATCGGGGTAGGCGGGGCTTGCGGGCCGCTTCGGTGTGCCTACGTTTTTACCAGGACATACGCCCCGATGCGGCCCGGAGTTGGTTCGAGATCGGAAATGTCAGGGATTGCCGGCCGCTGACGTATGCCTCTTTTCAAGGGAGGTCTACAATGTCGGACTTTCGTTTCTTCAGTACGCATCGATCGTGGGAAGACTGGTTAGGCATGCTGCTTGGCGTGCTGATCGTGGTGTCGCCGTGGTTTCCGCTGCAGCCCGCCAACGAGGTCATGCACGCCGAGCGCGGCATCATGATCCTCAATACGTTCGTGGTCGGCATGCTGGTGTTCGGCCTCGCCCAGCTCGAATATGTCGCGTTGCAGCGCTGGGAGGAGGTGGCCGAGATTGTCCTCGGGCTCTGGCTGATCGTTTCACCGCTGATCTTCAGCTATTCCGGTGAGGATTTTCTCGCGGCTTGGCACGCCATGCTCGGCGGCATCGTGGTTCTGCTCGGCGCGCTTCAGCTGTGGCAGGATTGGCACCTGAGCGACCAGGAATTGGCCAACCATCCGCAGTAGACCATCACGCGGATCTGCCGGTCTGTTGCCGGCAGGTCCGCTCGTTCGTTGGCAAGGGGATGGCCGGCATCTGCCCGATCGACCACGGCTCCGATTCCGGAAATCGGCAGCTTAGCGTACGCCGGTGCCCTTGCAGCGCTGGCATTTCACGACGTTATCGCCTTTCTTCACCAGGCCCTTGCCCTCGCAATTCTTGCATTTCTGCTTCTTCTTGATGTTCGGGCCTTTTTCGTTGGCCATCATGATCTCCCGGCGATGTGTTTGGCTGATGTCACCATGAGCCAGCCGTGCAGCCGCGTCTAGGCTGCACGGTTTCGGCAACGCTGTGGACGGCGCGCCGCGCGCTGGCAGTGGCCGGGCTTTCTGCTAACGTCCGGCCGGGGACGTTCAGGTCAGGTTTGAGAAGCGTGACAATGATGATTTTGCTCGCCTTGTGCAGTGCGGTGGTGTCGACATGACCGGAACCACCAATCCAGCCACGCCGCGCGGCGGCCTGGCGCGGATGTCGAACCGGGTGATGAACCTGGCGCATCTGGTGACCCAGAACGCCCGCCGCCACGCCGACCGCATCGGTTTCATCTACGGCGACCGGAGCTGGACCTGGCGCGAGATCGACCGCGCCGTCTCGGCGCTGGCGGCGGCATTGACCAAACGCGGCCTCGTCAAGGGCGATCGGCTGCTGGTGCATTCCAAAAATTGCGACGAGATGTTCTGGTCGATGTTCGCGGCGTTCCGCCTCGGCGTGGTCTGGGTGCCGACCAATTTCCGGCTGATGCCCGATGAAGTGACCTATCTCGCCACCGCCTCCGGCGCGAAGGGTTTTTTGTGCCATGGCGATTTCCCGGAGCATGCCGCCGCCGTCGCCAATCCCGCGCTGGAGTTCATCTGGCGGATCGGCGAGGGCGTCTTCGGCGAGCAATCCGTTGGCGCTGCGATCGCAGCGCATAAGGACGACGCGGTCGCCAATACCGCGGTCGACTATGACGATCCCTGCTGGTTCTTCTTCACCTCCGGCACGACGGGGCGTTCCAAGGCGGCGGTGCTGACCCACGGCCAGATGGCCTTTGTCGTCACCAACCATCTCGCCGACCTGATGCCGGGCACCACCGAGGAGGACGCCTCGCTGGTGGTGGCGCCGCTGTCGCATGGCGCCGGCGTGCATCAACTGGTGCAGGCCGCGCGCGGCGTGCCGACGATCCTGCTGCCGTCGGAGAAGTTCGACATCAACGAGGCGTTCCGGCTGATCGAGACGCATCGCGTCAGCAACATTTTTACGGTGCCGACCATCCTGAAGATGATGGTCGAGCACCCCGCCGTCGACCGCTACGATCATTCCTCGCTCCGCTTCATCATCTATGCCGGCGCGCCGATGTACCGCGAGGACCAGAAGGCCGCGCTGAACAAGCTGGGTAAGGTGCTGGTGCAGTATTTCGGGCTCGGCGAAGTCACCGGCAACATCACGGTGATGCCCGCCAATCTCCACGATCCCGAGGACAGCCCGCAGGCCCGGATCGGCACCTGCGGCTTCGAGCGCACCGGCATGCAGGTCTCGATCCAGGGTGACGACGGCCGCGAACTGAAACCGTTCGAGACCGGCGAGATCTGCGTGATCGGCCCCGCCGTGTTCGCCGGCTATTACGACAACCCCGATGCCAACGCGAAGGCGTTTCGCGACGGCTGGTTCCGCACCGGCGATCTCGGCCACATGGACGAGGAAGGCTTTGTCTATATCACCGGCCGCGCCTCCGACATGTACATCTCCGGCGGCTCCAACATCTATCCGCGCGAGGTCGAGGAGAAGATCTTGACTCATCCCGCGATCGGCGAGGTCGCGGTGCTGGGCGTGCCCGACCCGTTCTGGGGTGAGGTCGGCGTCGCCGTCTGCGTCGCGCGCGAGGGTGCTGGCGCCGTAAGCGAAGCCGAACTGGCGGCGTTCCTGTCGCCGAAGGTGCCACGCTACAAGATGCCGAAGCGCTTCTTCTTCTGGGAGGCGTTGCCGAAATCCGGCTACGGCAAGATTCCGAAGCGGCTGGTGCGCGACGAACTCGAGGCGCGCGGGCTGCTGGACCTGATCAAGCAAGACGCGCCGCGATGACGGCGGCAAAGCCCAATCGTGCGGTGCCCGAGGCGATGCGCAGCATCGTCCAGCCCGGTCCGCCGAACCCGGAACGGATCCAGTGGGTCGAGGCGCGCGGCCGCGCGTTCTCGTTCACCTTGCAGGTCGGCCTGCCATTGCTGGAAGCCGCCCGCCGCGGCTTCGCCGAGGCCGGGTTCGCCGGCGGCGTATTGACCATGCGCGGCGGTGCGCTCGGGCCGTTGGCCTATGTGATGCCGGCGCTGTCGAAGACCGGCGCCAACGCCGCGTTCTACAGCGACACCTTCCGGCCCGATGGCATCACGCAACTCAAATTCGCGGCGATGACGCTGGGCGAGCGCGACGACGCGCCGTTCTTCCATTGCCACGGGCTGTGGACCGAGACCGACGGCCATCTGCATGGTGGCCATATCCTGCCCGAGGAGAGCATTGTCGCCGAGCCGTTTGGTGTGGAAGCGTTCGGGCTAGACGGCGCGATGTTTACCGCCGAGGTGGATGCTGAGACCAATTTCAAATTGTTCGGGCCCATCGCTCGCGACGCGACCGATGCCAGGACGAACAGCCGGGCCTATGCACTGCGGCTGCGGCCGAATCAGGATTTTGCCGGCGCGCTCGAATGTTTCTGCCGGCAACGCGGGATCTTTCACGCTCGGATTCATGGCGGAGTCGGCAGCACGATCGGCGCGCAGTTTTCGGATGGTCGATGCGTGGTTCCGTTCGCGACCGAGCTTGCTATCCGTTCGGGCATCATCGAGCCAGGTGCCGACGGCACGCTGGAGGCGGCGCTCGACATCGCGCTGGTGGACTATCTCGGCGGCATCGCCGAAGGCCGACTGATGCGCGGCGACAATCCGGTTTTGATGACGATGGAGTTGGTGCTCGAAGTGCTTTGATCAGAGTGGGAAGCTGGTGAGCCGATCCAGCCTCCCACTTGACCAACGACACCTAGTTGCAGACCAGCTCGCGCCGGCTCACAACGCCCATGCCGGGGACCAGCACATGCGGATTTCCGATTCACATTTCAAACAGCAGATTCCGTCATTGCCTGCGACAAACGCGAAGCGTTTGCGCACGGGAGCAAAGCGACGAAGCAATCCATGTTTCAGTTATGCCGCGCGATGGATTGCTTCGCTTCGCTCGCAATGACGGCAGGTACAGATCCGCATTCTCGCGGCGCGATGCGCCCGAAGTTTTCAAGTCACTCGCCCTCTCCACTCAGAGGGCGCAGGGAATGCCGGATGCGCGCTGCACCCGCGATCTCGTGAGCACTGTGCACAAAAAGGGTGCGCCCACGAGCATACAGGGCAGCGGAGAACATCCGACATTCCCTGCGCAATGGCTTTACGGCTTATAGCGTGCTCTCCCCGGAGAACGGCTCTTTTGCCTCCGTTGCGCCCTGAGAAGCAATTGCCTCCAGGTGCGTTGACGCCAGCACCGCGACGTCAGGACCACACGTCTTCGCCGTACGCTTCAGTCGCGCTCGTCAGTCGCAACCTCAGCGTCCACCGCATACCCGCCCCTCGTTGTGACGATGGCCAACGCCCCTCTGAGTGGGACGGGATGACCAAGATGTGCACTGATTTTAGCTTCTGATAAAGCGAAATATTTTTGATTTTGAGGCTTGACACGACTTCTGATAATTAGAAGTTATTTGCCCGTCGGGCAAACCGGCACCCCACGTGAGCAAGCCGACATGCGGGAGACCGCCAATCGAGGCAGCCTCCAGCACCTCTACTATTTGAAGTTTTGAGCAATGCCGTCGTGAAACTGGGAGTACTTCGCGCTGATGTCTGACTGCGCCTTTCCGGCCCTTGTATAAATGTTGTTGGCTTCCTGAAGCGCGAGTTGAAGCTGCTGACCAAGGTCAGATCGTGCGCCACCGCTCACGCCATTCAATTCGTCGGTTCCGAGTTCGCGAACTTCATTGTTCAGATTGGTCATGTCATTCCCCTGTTTGTCAGGGCGAGACCATTCCCGCCGCTGATCACCGTACGTGTCGCCGGTCCTCGGCCCTGTGATTTCGGGCACATACGGATGGCGGCAAGTTCTCTTTTTGTTCTTGATTTTGCCAAGCTACACGTATTGGATGAGTGGGCCATCCCTGTTCGTGCGCAGGCCCTTTCATGAGCAAGAAACGCAACCGCGACATCAATCTGCCGGCGCCGTATCTCCGGCGCGTCTGGCTTGATCCGTCCGGCATCGCCGACCGCGAGGCCTATCCGTTCTGCCTGCCGTTTCTGCGCGATGGATTCGAACTGGATTTCGATCGACCCATCACCATCATCGCCGGCGAAAACGGCACCGGCAAATCCACGCTACTGGAAGGCATCGCGGTGCTCTCGGGTTTCGACGACGCAGGCGGCGGCAAGGGCTACCGGGCAGTCGACCATTCGGACGCGAAGGAGGTGATGGGCGGTGAATTGTCTAGCGCGCTGCGGGCGAGTTGGCTGCCTAAGATTGCCAATGGCTGGTTCTTCCGCGCCGAGACGTTCTTTTCGATCGCCAGGTATCTCGACTCGGTTGGAAGCAGTTCCGACTTCTTGTCTTATTCGCACGGCGAGGGCTTCCTGCGCTTCTTCGAAGAGCGCTGTCAGCGGCAAGGCCTCTTCATCTTCGACGAGCCGGAGGCCGCGCTCTCGCCGGCGCGGCAGATGGAGTTTTTGAAACTGATGTACCGGATGGAGCGCTCGACGATCTGCCAGGTCGTGATGGCGACGCACTCGCCGATGCTGATGGCCTATCCCGGCGCGCGCCTGTTGCGGCTGACAAAATACGGCCTGGAGCCCGTGACCGTCGAGCAGACCGATCACTACAAGGTGACGCGCGAGTTTTGCAACGACCCGCGGGGATTTGTCGAAGCTGTCATCGACGAGTGGACGCCTCATCGCCGGGAGGTCGATCAGTTCTGATTGACGGAGGACGTTCAGCCCATCCCAAGCTTCAGGGATTGGGGTTGGGTATCTTTGGGAGGTTTGCGAGTTTTGCCTTCTGGTCGAAGGCTTTCTTGAGTTTGGGACCGTAGACCGCACCGTCGCCGTTATATCTTTGGCCGAATGTGATGAAGTCCAGGTTTCGGATCAGCGATATCAGGCCATTCGAATTGCAGAAGTCGAAGAAGCCGAGAACCTGCCAACGCTGCTGCTCACCGAACGCCCTGGCGAGATCGGCGGCCGTTTGATATCCGCACGCATCGTGATTGAAGCCCATGATTTGCGGTCCGCCGAAGCTGGTGGACAGGCACGCGAACTCACGGCTCGAGATTCCCTCGGAAAATGCGAGGACTTCGAATTCCTTGTCCTGGTCGCCGTGAAATGTAGCCCAGGGGCCGGTCGGCTTTTTTCGGAATTTGTGGTTCTTCGATTTGCTCGTCCCGGGGATGCCGGCGTGTGTCGCAAACTGGTAATGCTTGTCGAAAACCGGTTCGTGGTTCATGCCCCAGAATTGAAAGAACTTGTGGTTCTCGAACCGGATGATCGGCCGCCCGGTGATGAACGGCGCACTGCTGCTCTCGACGCTCCATACGGCGAGAACGGCGACCGGATCGATCTTCAAGGCCGCCGAGAGCGTGTCCACGAGGCCGCCAACGGCATTGTACCCTTGTGCCATTTGCCGCACGTCAGGATCGGTTCCGGGCGGTATCTTGTACAATTGGGCGGGTGAGACCCGGCTTGCGATCAATACCGGATCGTCCTTGTAGAAAGTCTTGACGGCGGCGGGACCGGCCGCCATCGCAGCTTCGAGGCCCTCGACCGGCGTCGTCGCCAGCGCCACTTCGAGTTTGTCGCCAAATCGTTCCTTCATGACGGCGTCGATCTGGGACCAGGTATAGACGTTGGCAGCGCCGTCCTGGCTCGGCCCTTGAACGTGGCCGGAGTCCTGACTTGTGAAGTAATAGCCGGCGGTGAGGCCTAGTTTGGTTGCGGCTTCGGCATAATATTTGTAGGCCTTGTCGCTCCCGTTGGTGACCATCTTGCCGTCGCGATAGCAGTAGGCGTCGACGGCCAATCCCCACTGGTGCCATCCGGCGCCCGGCAATGCATTGGTGAGCCATTTCGGCGTACGCGGCATATCGCGATACGAAGCAAGCAGTGCGGCGAGCCATGGCGCGCCCTTGCTCTTCAATTTCTGAACTTCGGTGTCGACTTTCGCCGGCGTGTGCTTGTCCCATTGGCAGTAGTATTTGGCCTGTGTCGCCGGCGGGCGCAGGCCCTGCGAAATCCGGAAATCGTATCCCGCGAGACGGCAGGTGCTGATCAGGATACCAACCGTTTTCGCAAACTGGGGATCGAGACCGAAGCCGGCAGTGGTGGCGGGATCGGCAACCGCATGGGCAACGTCAAATTCGCCTGGCATCACAAAATCCTTTGTCGGCTGACACGATAAGGAGTTATGGCAAATGCATACAATGGTTGAAGGATAATACAGATACAAGCTAAAGTCACCCCCGGTAAAGTGGGGGTCGGGGCCACGGCTGAGCGTAGCGCGCGGTTGATGTTGCAAGACGCAATGGGCGACGACAGTCAGCAAGTCGCTGCGCAAGTTCTTCGACGATCCGCGCGGGGTTCGTGGAGGCGGCGATCGGGGACTAGCGAGACGAGCGCAGCAAAACCACCGTCCCGAAGGCGATGTGTTCGGCTGCGCTCAACCCATCCGATGCGCTAGGCCTTCTTGGGACATTCCCGGTAGCCGAACTTGTCGATGATCGCGCTGCCCGGGATTGTGTGGAACGCCAACGTGTCGACGTAGTGGTTGGTGACCAGATAGTTGCGAAGGGCTGCATTGTAGTGACCCAGCGTATGTTCGGTCCAGCGCTGGCTGATGTTGCGCTGGCGATCATGCGAGGCATGAAACAGCAGTCGGGCGCTGCGCTCCACGCATACGTTTTTGATTGCGAGAAACTTGGTGCAGGCCGACTGGCAATGCCCCTGAATTCGAAACAACTCACCGGAGCGATTGTACTCGGCGACTGTGGAATCGAAACCTTCAAATCCGCCCATTCCGAAGCCCGCCGAGGAGCCGGCCGCCATCGCGGCGGAGGAGGCTAGAAGGAAAAGGATCGTTGCGAGAAACTTCATCACGATATGCCTTGTGTCGTTTGGCAGCCCGGACGTGTTCTAGTCGCGCCGGCGCGCATTGTCATCAGGACGCAAACGAACTGTGATGTGCCTGTGACGAATCCAACTGTGATATGCCTGTGACGAACCTGCGGCGTATTGGGTTCGCCCCGTGGCGCGTTGCGACCGCGCGGCTGACTGAGCCTAGGCAGGAACGACAAGCCCGTCAGGGTTGCTCGCCAACGTAGTTGATGGAAACTGAGGCCGAGTTGCTGAGATGAGAGTCAAGTTACGATGCCGAGTGGTCTAGACGTTCGCGTATACAGACTTTCAGAGCTAATCGAGCGCTACGGCTTTGGAGGCGCGGAAGGTAGCTAGAAGCTTCCGTCTTAGCACCCTGTCACTCCGCCGCCTCGCTCGTGCTGCTGCTCTTCCGCGGCTTCCCCGCGGCCCGCTTCAACACGGGCTCCAGAAACTTGCCCGTGTAGCTCCGTGGCGCCTTGACGATGTCCTCCGGCGGACCCCAGGCGACGATTTCGCCGCCGCCGTCGCCGCCTTCGGGGCCGAGATCGATGACCCAGTCGGCGGTCTTGATGACTTCGAGGTTGTGCTCGATCACGACCACGGTATTTCCCTGCGAGACCAACTCGTGCAGCACTTCCAGCAGTTTGGCGACGTCGTGGAAATGAAGCCCCGTCGTGGGTTCGTCGAGGATATAGAGCGTGCGGCCGGTGGCGCGCTTTGACAGCTCCTTCGCCAGCTTGACGCGCTGGGCTTCGCCGCCTGACAGGGTGGTCGCCTGCTGGCCGACATGGATGTAGTCGAGGCCGACGCGGTGCAGCGTCTTGAAGGTCTCGCGGACGCGCGGCACCGCCTTGAAGAATTCGGCGGCTTCTTCCACGGTCATGTCGAGCACGTCGGCGATGCTCTTGCCCTTGAACAGGACTTCCAGCGTCTCGCGGTTGTAGCGCTTGCCCTTGCAGGCGTCGCAGGTGACGTAGACGTCGGGCAGGAAGTGCATCTCGATCTTGATGACGCCGTCGCCCTGGCAGGCCTCGCAGCGGCCGCCCTTGACGTTGAACGAGAAGCGCCCAGGCTCGTAGCCGCGCGCCTTGGCTTCGGGCAGGCCGGCGAACCATTCGCGGATCGGCGTGAAGGCGCCGGTATAGGTCGCGGGGTTCGATCGCGGGGTGCGGCCGATCGGCGACTGGTCGATGTCGATGATCTTGTCGATATGCTCCAGCCCCTCGATGCGGTCGTGGGGGGCGGCGCCCTCGCTGGCATTGTTGAGTTTGCGCGCGATCGCCTTGTACAGCGTGTCGATCAACAGCGTCGACTTGCCGCCGCCGGAGACGCCCGTTACGCAGGTGAAGAGCCCCAGCGGAATTTCCGCCGAGACGTTTTTCAGATTGTTGCCGCGGGCGTTGATCACCTTGATGGTGCGGCGATGGTTCGGCGGCTTGCGCTCGGGGATCGCCACCGACATCTCGCCGGTGAGGTATTTGCCGGTCAGCGATTTCGGATTGGCCATGATCTCGGCGGGCGTGCCTTGCGCCACGATGTGGCCGCCATGCATGCCGGCGCCGGGGCCGATGTCGAGCACGAAATCGGCCAGTCGGATGGCGTCCTCGTCATGCTCGACCACGATCACGGTATTGCCGAGGTCGCGCAGCCGCTTCAGCGTTTCCAATAGCCGCGAATTGTCGCGCTGGTGCAGGCCGATCGACGGCTCATCCAGCACGTAGAGCACGCCGGTGAGACCCGAGCCGATCTGGGAGGCGAGGCGGATGCGCTGGCTTTCGCCGCCCGACAGCGTGCCGGAGGCGCGCGACAGCGTCAGGTAATTGAGCCCGACGTCGAGCAGGAACGACAGCCGCTCGCGGATTTCCTTGAGCACGCGCACGGCGATCTCGTTCTGCTGGGCGTTGAGCGCCTTCGGCACGCTCTCGAACCATTCGCCGGCGCGGCGCACCGACAATTCGGAGATCTCGCCGATGTGCTTGCCGCCGATCTTGAC
>JBOHIT010000239.1:0-13222 GCA_050726155.1 Bradyrhizobium sp. | reverse complement strand
GGTCACGCCGGTTTCGAAGCCATCTGTGCCCTAAGGGCTAAATCGAGTCTGTTTAAGCCAGAACGGAGTCCGGTGTTTACTTTAGGACGGCTACCCTGCCGCTTGCCCGGGCGCCGAGAAGTTGCGACTAGGCTTTGACTTCGCCTTTGAACGGCTTCGCGAACGAGCTTCTCCGGGCGACTTGCGGGGTCGGTCGTCATCAGATGACCACGTCAGCGGCTTTCCGACTGCCCTCTCGATCGTGCGAAATATCCAGGTTTCATCCGGGTTGATGGCTGGTGCAGCCGAACGCCGCGATGCAGACGGCTCGCTTCTGTTCACTGCCTTGGGGTAGTCTCAAGGCGACCGATGACCAGATCACGCCCGCGCCCCGCAGGCGCCACGCCGGCGGCTTGCCGCGGCGGCGTCGTGGCGGCGGCCAGCTACGAAGCGCGCGAGGTCGGCGTCCGGTCCGCCGGGCGCCGATGCCGTTCGACGAAGGATGAGTGACCGTCACGCGCGCTGCAATTTCGCCGATTGGCACGACTTCACCAGCCACCCGAAAATGCCATTCGGCATGAGGCGGATGACCGCGACGAGGGTAGCGCCAAAGACAACGAGGTGCAGTCCAGGAAGGCTGTTAGCGAGGGAGCCGCGAAGAATCTCACCGAACGGAAACAGAAGGGCGACGCCAACAACTGGCCCCCACAACGTCCCGATACCGCCCACGACAGTGAAAAGGACAATTGAAATGACCAGGATTGGAGACGCGACGACTTCGGGGTCAACGAAGCCATCGTAATGCGCGAGAACGGAGCCCCCGATCGAACTCAGGACCGCGCTTATCACCATCGCGAATGTTTTCGAGCGCAGAAGGTTGATCCCGATGGCCTGGGCAGCGTCCTCGTTTCCTTTCAGGGCCCTCAGTTGGTAGCCAAGCTTGGATTGAAGGACGGCGTAGGTAGTCAGTACAGCGACGGCGGCGAAGCCGAGCGCGAAGAATAGATTCTGCGCCGCGACTGACACTCGGATCCCGCCCACCGACCACGGCTGAAATTGGACAAGCAGTCCGGATGCGCCGCCGAGAAAGTCAGTTCCAATGACAATGATGCGGCCTAACTCGCCGATGGCAAGCGTCACCAGCGCGAAATAGAGGTGCCCCAACCTGAACCGAAACGTTATCCAAGAGATCGCCGCTCCGATCACCGCAGATACCGTTGCTGCGCTCAACACGCCGATCCAAAGCGGCACCGACAACTTCAGCAACATTGCCGCGGGCAAGAGGGCACCGAGACCGATGAACACGCTGTGCCCCAATGATAGCTGTCCACCGATGCCACCAACGATGTTCCAAGCCATTGCTAGGCCGATGAAGATCAGCATCTTCGTCGCGACGCCCCCGTAGTATTCGGGAAGCGCCATAACCGACAACCCGACTGCGACCGCTGCGGCCGCGCTGACGACGCCGACCGTGACATTCTGACTTTTCATGATCGCGATCCGAAGAGGCCCTGCGGCCTGAACACAAGGATTAATATGAACACGACGTACGGCACGGCGAATCCGAGCGGGCCGTTCAGGTAGACGTTTCCGACGGTTTCGGCGACGCCGATGATGATGCCGCTGATGAGGATGCTCAAGAGATTGCCCATCCCCCCGAGCACGAACGGCATCAACGCCACGATGGTGTAGTGGAGTCCTTCGCTCGGGTGGATCGGCCTTCCGGAGACGAGAAGAGAAGCGGAGACCGCCAGGATGGCGGCGCTCAGCGACACGACGACGAGTTGCGTGCGCCTTACGTTGATTCCCACCAGCGACGCGGCTCTCCCGTTCTGATGCACGGCCCGGACGCTTCGACCGAAATCCGTGTATCCCAGAGTCCAGAACAGGCCGCCGGCCAGCAGCCAGGTCGTGACGAACGAGACCAGCAGCGACGTCTGGACCACCGCGAAGTCGCCGAGCACGATGACTTCGCCATCGAGGATCGAGGGTACGCGGTGGAAGTTGCCGCCATATCCCATCAGCAGCGAATTCTGGATGACGAACATCAGTCCGAGAGTGAGTTGTATCACCATCAATTGCTGGGAGTTGATAGGCTGGATCAGGTATCGATAGATCAAGGCCATCGCCGCGACGACAAGAGGTATCGTTATCAGGACGGACAGATACGGATCGAGCCCGAAGACCGAGGCCAGCGTCAGTGCCGCGAACATGCACAGGACCATCAGGTCGCCTTGCGCGAAGTTCGTGATTCCGCTCACGCTGTAGATCAGCCCCATGCTCAGCGCGATCAATCCATAGGTGCTGCCGATCAGCACGCCTTGGATTACGGTCTGGTACAAAATCTCCACGTTCAGGTCCCCAGATACGCTCGTTTCACCGCAGGATCGTCGCGCATGTCTTCGCTGCGCCCCGAAATGACGATCTCCCCTCGCTCGAGAACGTAGCAGCGCTGCACATTCCTGAGCGTGACGTTCAAATTCTGCTCGACCAGCAGGATCGTCAGTCCTTCGCGATGCAACGCTGCAAGCGCCTCGAAGATCGTCTGGACAAACTTCGGAGACAGGCCAAGCGACGGTTCGTCGAGGATGAGCAGTTTCGGTCCCGACATCAGCGCCCTGCCGATCGCCAGCATTTGCTGCTCACCCCCTGACAGCGTGCCGGCAGCCTGCGTCCTCCGCTCCAGCAGTCGCGGGAAAAGGTTGAAGATGTAGTCCATCTTCTGCGCGCGTTGCAGTCGCGCTCTGCCCGGAAAGCTGCCAAGCATGAGATTTTCCCAGACCGTCATCGCCGGAAACAATTGCCGTCCTTCCGGAACCTGGCTGATGCCGCATTCCGTGATTTCGTGCGGCTCCAGCCGTGAGATATCTCTGCCCTCGAATGTGCAGTTGCCGACCTTCCAGGGAACGATCCGGCTGATGCAGTTGACCAGCGTCGATTTCCCGGCGTTGTTCGCACCCAGCAGACCGACGATCTCGCCCTGCCCGATTGTCAGCGAGACCCGCCGCAGGATCTCCAGGTCGCCGTAGCCTGCGCAAATACCTTCCAATTCAAGCATCGAGCGCGGCTCCCAGATAGGCATCCTGCACGTCGGGATGGGCCATGACCTGCGCCGGTGTCCCCTGCATGATCAACTCGCCGAAATTCAGCACCAGCATACGGTCCGCGAGCTGCATCACGACCGGCATCACGTGCTCGACCATGAGGAATGTGATCCCGCGGGCACGCAGTTTGCGGATCGCGGCGATCGGCACTTCGACCTCCGAGAGCGTCAGGCCCGCCATCACCTCGTCGAGAATGATCAGCTTCGGACGGGTCGCGACGCACTTCGCCAATTCGAGGCGCTTTCTGCTCTGCATCGGCAGTGAGACCGCGAGATCGTTCCGCTTCTCGACCAGATCCAGATCCTCGAGGATCTCGTCAGCCAAGACCCGAGCTGCAGGAAGGGAAAGATGAAGCATGGCCGCCGCAACGACCGTCTCGTGAACCGTCAGATCAGGAAAAAACTGCACAATCTGAAAGCTGCGAACCATTCCGAGCTTCGCGATCGAGTGCGGCGGCAGTCCGGTCACGTCCCTTCCGTCGAACCAAACGTCTCCCTTGTCTCGACCGATGAATCCGCAGATGAGACCGAAGAGGGTCGTCTTCCCTGCCCCGTTTGGCCCCACGACCGCCAGAATCTCGTTGCGGATCAGGTCGAACGAGACATCATTGACCGCAGTAACGCCTCCGTAATGCTTCGTGAGATTGCTCACCTTCAGCAGTACGTCGGGCGCTTGATCCGCCGGTCGGGCGTCCCCTCCCCCTTCCAAGCTCATTGAAAAGGCCTTGGCTCTGCGCGCGAGAATCTGGTCGGCCACACCGCTTGCTGGCTTCCGTCGGCCTGCCATTGAAGCGCAAGAGTGGTCTGATCGGTAAGGCAATTGTCCTCGCCGAAGGCGAGCTCCCGCCGCGGCAGATAAAGGAACGGGCTGCCCTGCTCGAGTCTCACCTTCTCGAAGGCGTTTTTCAGCGCTTCGCGATCGCTCGAACCCGCGAGCTCGAAGGCCGCCTGCATGAGCCGAGCGCCCTGCGCGCCCCACACCTGATAATGGCCGATCGGTCCCTGCATCTTCTTCGCGTCGATCTCCTGCTGCAGTTCGGCGACGATCGCCTTCGCCGCGGGCAATTCGATGTCGGCGACGAAGCCGTTGGTGGCGAACAGGTTGCGGGTCAAGACCTGCCCGGCCATTTTCGCGCCAAGTTCGGTCCAGAGCGTGACGTCTGCATATCCCGCACCGCAACCAAAGAATGTCGTGTCGTTGTAACGAAGATTCGCGCGGGCCTGCTGCATCAGCACACCCTCGCGGGTGAGGATCAGGCCGGCGACGGCGTCCGGCTTTGCCGACTTTATCCGAAGGATCGTCGAGGTCTGGTCCTGAGCCGTGCGGTCGACGGGAATGCGAGCCGCGATCGTGAGGCCGGCGGCCGTGATCATCTTCTCCTGAAAGTTGGCGATCTGTTGCCCGGCTTCGTAGTTCGAATAGACCAGGGCGACCGTGCGAATGTTGCGCTGCTTCTCCTTGACGAGATAGGTCAGGAAATCGATCGGAGGCGCCGCGTAGCCCTTCTCATAGTGAAGTCCGATGGTGAAGAGGTACTTCGAACGGCTGTCGCCGCTGGTGAGGGATAGCGCCGGCACCTTGTGTTCGTCGAGCACCGGCACCAGGGCCAGCATCTCGCTGCTGACCAGGGGGCCGGCGACGAACGAAACCTTCTCCTGGGTGATCAGCCGCCTGGCTTCGCTGGCCGTCCCCGCGCTGCCGCTGGCGTTGTCCGCCACGACCAACTCGATTTTGGCGCCCCCCATGCTCTTGATGCCGCCTTCCGCATTGATCTTGTCGACCACGTAGCGGAACGGCGGGAACATGTTGGCGGCGTATTGAGCCAGGTTGCCGCTGATCGGGAGGATCATCCCGACCCGCACGATACGTTCGCTTTGCGCGCGAGCGGCCCGCGTGCCTACAGCGAGCGCGCCGGTCCCGGCCAGGAATGTCCGTCGAGAAATACCCCGCATTGTTTCATCCTCCTATGAGAGCATCGACTTGGCGATCACGTTGCGAAGGATCTCGCTGGTGCCGCCGCCTATGGTTCCAACCCTGGAATCGCGGAAATACATCTGCATCTCCGAACTCATCATCAGTCCCGCGCCGCCCATGATCTGGATGCCGGTGTCGGCGCATTTGGAGTTGCTTTCCGTGGCGAAGATCTTCGTCACCGCCGCAGCCGTGTTCGGCGCGATGCCCTTGTCCATCAGGGACGCGAGCCGGTACGTCATGACGCGGGAGATTTCCGCCATGCTGCGCATGTCAGCTATCTTGTGGCTGATGGCCTGGTACTCGGTGATCGGCTTGCCGAACTGTTTCCGCTGCCGAGCGAACTGGATTGCGGATTCTACGATTCTGTAGCAGTTCCCGCTCGCCGCCGCGGAGAGGCACAGCCGCTCGACGTTGAGTCCCCGCATGATGTTCTGCCATCCCCCGTTGACCCCGCCGAGGACGTGGGTCGCGGGGACCTTGACGCCGTCGAAGAAGACCTCGTTGGTATGGATCATCCGTCTTCCGAGACCGCGGAGAGCGCTGATAGTCACGCCCTTGGCCTTGGCGTCGACCAGGAAGAGCGTGATGCCCTTGTGCCGCGCCTCCGGATCGGTCTTCGTCGCAACGACCAGGTAGTCGGCGACATGCGCGCAGGTGATGTAGACTTTCTGTCCATCGATGACGTAGTCGTCGCCCTTCGCCACCGCCTTGGTCCGAATTCCGCTGGCGTCCGACCCCGTGTCCGGTTCAGTGAGACAGAAGGCCAGCCGTAGCTGCCCCGCTATCAGCCGCGGAAGCAAGGACGCCCGCAACTGCTCGCTGGCGCCGAACTTCAGATGCATGCCGCCGTAGACGACCGTGGTCAGATAGGCCGAAGCCATCTGCGCGTTGTGATAGGCGATCGCCTCGATCAGCACCGCGAGGTCCATATAGCTGCCGCCGGCTCCGCCGTACCGCTCGTCATGGGGCAGACCGAGCCAGCCGCCCTCCGCGAGGGCTGCGTAGGCGTCGAACGGAAACTCGCTGTTGTCGTCCAGTTCGGCGATCTTCGATGCTGGCAGCTTTTCCCGCAGAAGCTGGATGACGCTTTCGCGCATCCGCACCTGGTCGTCGGTCAATTCAAACTCTTCGTTGCTCTCAAACAGATGCATCTGCCGTCCTTTGGATTCTCTCGCGTGCGGCGAGTCGGGAGGCGCCGGGCCCTCTCATTTCGGTCGGCGGCGATAGAGCAACGTAGCCTGCATCTCCTGCACGATATGGCCGTCGTGGCGCACGCATTCCCTCTTGAAGGTGACGACGCCCCGATCGGGCTTACTCGTTTCCTTCTTCTCGACCACCTTCGATCTCAGTCGGATCGTGTCGCCATGCTTGACGGCATCCAGCAGCCGCCATTTGTCAATCTGCAGCAGCGCCAGCAGGGTCCCGTCGTTGATGCCGCTCGCATACTGCAATCCCCCCATGATCGCGTAGACCAGCGGACCGTGTGCGATGGGCTCCCCGAACTGCGTCGTCTTGCAGTATTCGAAGTTGGTATGCACCTCGTTGAAGTCACCCGACAGGCAGGCGAAGTTGACGATGTCCGTATGCGTCACGGTGCGCGCCGGGCTCTCGAATTCCTGGCCGACCTCGAAATCATCGAAATAGCGTCCACGCGGTTGGGCGTTTCTCATTACGTTTTCCTTTCAGTTTGGCTTTTTTCCGAGGATAAGTGTGCAATGCGACGACAGGATTCCGCCCTCGTTGTGGACCAGGGCGAGTTCGGCATCCTGGACCTGGCGGGGGCCGAGTCCGCCCCGGAGTTGACGGACGCCCTCGATGATACCGAACAGCCCGCCTGCCGCGCCCGCATGCGCGTGGGACAGCATGCCTCCGTGGGTGTTGACGGGCAGCTTGCCGCCGATCGACGCTCTGCCATCCGAGAAGAAAGCGCCGCCCTCGCCCGGCTCGCAGAATCCCAACTCTTCTAGCTCGATCAGTGGCACGATAGTGAAGCAATCGTACAACTGCGCGACGTCGATGTCGGCGGGCTTCACACCGGCCATCTGATAGGCCCGTTCGCCCGACTGCTTCGCTCCGAATTCGGTGAGGCTTGGCGCACACATCAAATGCTCATGAGTGTGGTGCTCGCCGATACCGAGTAGATAGATCGGCTTCGATTTGAGATCCTTTGCCCGCTCGGCTGACGTCACGATGAACGCGCCGGCACCGTCCGAGATGAGACAGCAATCGAGCATGCCTAGCGGATCCGCGATAGGCTTTGCAGACAGGACATCATCCAGGGTGATCGCGCTCTTCATGTGAGCGTTGGGATGCAGCAGCGCGTGTCGACGGGTATTCACCGCGATGTGCGCGAGATCTTCGCGCGTGGTACCATACATGTGCATGTGGCGACGCGCGATCATCGCGTAGTATCCCGGGATCGATCCTCCGTACGGCTGCTCAAAATATGGATGTCCAACGGCCAGCAGGGCCGAGATTGCGGAATCGCGTGATTGTCCGGTCGCGCGGTTCTCTCCGGCGCACACCAGGATGGTGTCCGCGCTACCTGCCAGGATCGCCTCCGCCGCGTGCTTCAGCATCACGGCGGGCGACGCGCCTCCCACGACGACGGACGCGTTGTAGCGCGGTTTCAGGCCGAGGTATTCGCATAGGACAGATCCGAGCATGAAGTAGGGCTCAGTGAACGAGTACGCCGTCAGGACGCCGTCGATGTCCGACACCTTGAGACCGGCGTTCTCCAGCGCGCGTTTCGCAGCCTGGGCGTTCAGGCCTAAGCCCGTCATGCCCGGAACCTTGCCGATGTCGGATTCTCCGACGCCCACGATCGCGATTTTCCCCGAAGCAGATCTGTTCATCTCAATTCCTCTTGCTGCTCAATCCGATCAACGCATCGACGGCCACTGTGCGGTCCGTAGAAACCTTGATTGGATTGACGTCCAATTCCGCGACCTCTTCACGAAGGTCGCTGATCATTTCGGAAATGCGGCATACGGTTTCCGCGAGGGACCGTACGTCGGCCGGTGCCTGGTTGCGATAGCCGAACAGGAGGCCGCTTCCGCGGAGCGACCGGAGCATGTCGAGCGCTTCGGTTACGCTGACCGGCGCGCGTCTGGTCTGCACATCCCCGAGTATCTCGACGGACGTTCCGCCGAAGCCGCATGTGATCAACGGTCCGAACTGGGCGTCCACCGAGGCACCAACCATCATCTCGGTCCCGCCTGAGACCATCTCCTGTACGACGATCCCGTTCACGGTGACCGGATCGCTCAGCCGTCCGACGGCCTCCTCTATTTCCCTGTAGGCCTTGCGCACGGCATCTGCGTCCCGAAGGTTCAGCCGGAGGACGCCCGCTTCGGTCTTGTGCGGGATGTCCGGAGAGTCCGCCTTGAGAACGACCGGATAGCCCAGCCTCTCGGCGTGGGCGACCGCCTCATCCGCGGTCTTGGTGAGCGCTTCGCGGTTGACGGCAACACCATACAGTCCGAGCAGCTTCTTCGACTGCGACTCGCTGAGGACATACCTCTCGCCGACTTTCGCGAGTTCGGTGATCGCAACGTTCTTGACTTCTACGGTGCTGAGCCTTCCCTCACCCGACACTTGCCGCTCGGCCCTGCCATAATAGTCAAGCCATGAGCGGATCGCCTTCATGCAGCGGCCCATCGACCGGAACATCGATATCTTGCGACTCTTGTCGTAGATCTCGCTTCCAGGGCCCTCTAGCCATTCATTGAACCAGACCAGACAGATCGGCTTTGAAAGCTCGGCTGCGAGGCGATCCAGGTGGATCGCCCTCTCCGTCGTGATGGGCTTCTGCGCCGACAGCATGGGGACGACCACCACCGCGTAACTCGGATCGTCGGCGAAAGCCTTGATGCACGCGCTGTAGAGATCGAAGCTCTTCAGGGTCTCCGCAGTCATGTCCGTTGGATTCGAGACGGACCCAAAATCCGGCACCAGTTTCGACAGGCGCGCCACGGTGTCAAGCTGAGGCGCCGGCATCGCGACGCCGTACTCCTCGGCCTTGTCTCCGGAGATGACGGCCGCCCCTCCGGAGCTCGCCATGACGCCGGCCCCGGACCCTTGCGGGACGCCCGCGCGCTCGAAGAAGCATGCCGTCTCCAGCACTTCCTCCCAGTTGTCGACCACGATGGCACCCATTTCCCGGAAGGCCGCATCGTAGGCGGCATTGGAGCCCGCCAGGGTGCCGGTATGGGAAAGCGCGGCCTTCTTGCTGATCGCGCTGCGCCCCATTTTGTAAATGATGAGCGGCTTCCTGGCGGCGAAGGCCCTCCGGCCGGCCTCGATGAGACGCTCGCCGTCCCGGATGCCTTCGAAAAGGCATGCGATCACCGAGGTGCTCTCGTCGTCCACCAGGTAGTTGATCAGGTCGCAGATGTCGACGTCGCTCGAATTTCCGGCCGACAGAAATTGCGAGAACCCGATGCCTCGCTGCAAGGCCTGAATGACAGTGTATCCGAGACCGCCGCTCTGGCTGACCAGGCCGATCCCGCCGGAGATGATCGGCATTTCGTTGAACTTCGGCATGAAATGCATGCCGACCTTCGAGGTAAAATTAATGATGCCGACGCAGTTGGGCCCGATTACCCGCATGCCCGTCGACTTCGCTATCTCGGCTATTTCGCGCTGCGCCGCCGTCCTGTCCTCGGTGCCCAATTCCGCGAAGCCCGACGAATAGACGATAGCGCCGCCGATTCCCTTGGCGGCGCATCTTCTGACGAGATCTGCTACCTGTTCCTGGGGGACCGAGATCACGACGGCGTCGGGCGCCTCTGGAAGCGCCTCGATCGTCGGATAGGCCTTGTGGCCAAAGATCTCGTTCCGCTTGGGATTGATGGGAAACAACCGTCCGCCGAACGTCGAGAGATTCTCCATGGTCCGCGCCCCGAACGATCCGGGCGACTCGGATGCGCCGATGACCGCGATGCTCGCGGGGTTGATCAGCCTGGTGAGCTCCTTGCGGCCGAACAGTTCGGTGCGGTTCTCGATATAGCCTTTGACCTGCGTCACAGTCCGAGCTCCCGTGCGATCAGGCTGCGCTGGATTTGTGAGGTGCCGCCGCCGATAGTCGCGTTGCGGGCATCGCGCCAGTACCGCTGCATGTCGTGGTCGTGGGTGTAGCCCGCGCCTCCGAGTATCTGCATGCCTTGCGTTGTCACCCGCGCAAACACCTCCGAGACGAACAGCTTCGCCATGCACGCCTGCTTCACGCACGGCAGACCCTGGTCGTATCGCCAGGCGGTCGACGCGGTGATCCATCTGGCGGCTTCGATGTCGGTCGCCATATCGGCCAGCATATGGCCGATGGCCTGGAACTCGGCGATCGCTTTGCCAAACTGCTTTCTCTCGCCGGCGTAGCGCACCGCGTCGTCCAACGCTGCACGTGCGTTGCCGAGGTAGTTGGCTGCGAGCAGGATCCGCTCCCGTTCCAGATGTTTGTTGATGTACGTCCAGCCGCTGTTCTCCTGACCGATCAGCATTCGGCTCGGAAGGCGCACGTCGTCGAAGAAGACCTCGCAAAGACCAAGAATGCGTCGGCCGACCACGTCGAGCCTGTTGATCGTGATGCCCGGAAGGTCGTTGGGGACGAGAAACAAGGAGATGCCCGCGTGCTTCTTGACGTCCGGGTTCGTCCGGGCGGCCAGCACGATCATGTTGTTGGGCGCGTGCGCTCCGGACGAGTAGAGCTTCTGACCGGAGATCACGTAGTCGTCGCCGTCGCGACGGGCCTTCGTCTGGAGCGAGGCCGCGTCCGATCCCGATGCCGGTTCGGTCAAGCTGAACGACAGCTTGATTTCGCCCTTCACAACCTTCGGAAGGACCTCGGACTTGATCTCCTCGCTCGCGAAATCGGCGAGGATCATCGCACCCCAGCCGATCAACGCGAGGCGCGTCGCGAAGTCGACGCTCGGCCTGGCGATTTCCTCCAGCGCGATGGCACAATCGGCTATCGGCGAGCCGACGCCGCCGTATTCCGCGGGAACCATCATCGCAAGAAGGCCCGCGTCCGCCATCGCGGCGTACACGTGCTCAGGCAACTGTCCGGTGCGGTCCCATTGGCGGACGTCGGTCGGCTTGCAATGCCGCTTGACGAACGACGCCGTCGTCTCGCGGACCAATTTCTGCTCGTCGCTATCCTCGAAGTTCACGGGCGGCCCTTCTCTAGCGCGAATTGCGGAAGCTTGGACCCTTCCCGGTCCTCGAACCTGAGGGTGACGCCGTCGCCGATCTCGACATCGAGCGCGTGGTCGCCGATGATGTTGCTCATCATGCGCGGACCCTCGGCCAGGTCGATGAGCGCGACGACGTAGGGTGTGAGTCCGGCGAAGGCGGGGGAAGAAGCGCGTCGGATGATCGTGAAGCTGTGGACCGTTCCCTTGCCTACCGCCTCGATCCACTCGAGGTCCGTCGACCAGCAGACCGGACACAGGTAGCGCGGCATGAAATGCGTCTCGCCGCAGGATTTGCAGCGCCGGAGAACTAGCTTTCCTTCCTTCGCGGATTGCCAGTAGGTGGCGGAGTCCGCGTTTACTACCGGAAGCGGGAGTTGTTTTTCCACTTGTTCTGTCCTCTTCTATTTTTCCGAGACGTATTTCAGCCACCGGCCGCCATCGACTATGAGGTTCTCGCCGGTCACGAAGCTCGCAAGATCGGATGCGAGGAAGGCCGCAGCATTGGCGACTTCCTGCTTTTTTCCGAAGCGACCGAGCGCCACGCGGCTGCGCTCCTGTTCGGCTCGTCCGCGTTCTTCGTAGATGCGCTTCGCGCCTTCGGTATCGCCGATGGGGCCCGGAGAGATCGCGTTGACCCTGATACCGTCGCCGCCCCATTCGACGGCCAGCGTGCGAGTAAGTGAGAGAATGCCCGCCTTCGCCGCCGCCGCGTGCGCTGCGCCCGGCCAGCCCGAAAGCGCCTGCATGGTGATGATATTGATGATGCAGCCGCCCCATTTCGATTCCCGGAGGCGCGCGAAGGCGGCACGGGATCCATGGAACGTTCCGTTCAGATCGATGTCGATCACGGTCCGCCACGCATTAGGAGACATCTCGGCCGTCGGGCAGAAAAAGTTGCCCGCCGCGTTGTTGACAAGAATATCGAGCGAACCGAAGCGCTCCAAGACCGCGTCCACTGCGGCCGACACCTGATTGTAGTTCCTGACATCCGCCTGGAACGCCGCGATCTCCGTCGTCCCCTGCGAGCGCAGAGACGACGCAGCGCTTTCAAGCCGCTCCGCGTTGCGGCTTACGATCGCCACCTTGGCGCCAAGCGCCAGGTACTGCTCTGCGATGCTCAGGCCGATTCCGCTTCCGCCGCCCGTGATAAGGGCAACCCGGCCTTTCAGTAGGTCCGCCGAATACATGCTAGTTCGCCTTCTTGAGTTTCATTTTCGCAGCCGCCATGGCCACCCGGTGCCCTTCAGACGCCGTGGCCAGTCCGAATGCGTCCGCCTCATGGCGCAGCGCGCCGGGAAGATGACCCGCCCACGCCTGTGCGCACAGGGATTTGGTCAACTGGAGGGCTTCAGCCGGAAGCGACGCGAGCTCCTCTGCAAGCATCATCGTCTGCGCTTCGAGCTCGCCCGCAGGCGCGACGCGACGGGTCAGGCCCATGGCCCGCGCTTCGTCCGCTTGTATGACGCCACCCGTAAGAAGGACATCGAGAGCCACCGCAGGGCTCGCCTTCGCCTGCAGCAGGAAACTTGCTCCGCCGTCCGGAACGACGCCCAGCTTCACGAACGGGAAGCCCAGACTCGCTTTCTCGTCGAGGACGAGAATATCGGCCGCAAGTGCGAGCGAAGCACCTCCACCGAAGGCCGCGCCTTGGACCGACGCGATGACGACCTGCTTCATGTTGATGATACGCAGATGCTGGGTCTGCGCTGTGACGATGCGGTCCCTCCAAGCCATGGGAGTATCCGGCACGTCTCCAAGGTCCGCGCCGGCGCAGAAGGCCGCGCCGGCACCCCGCAGCACCACCACGCGCACGTCTTCATTGATCTCGTCGAGACACCGCGCGAGCATGGTCCTCATCTCGGACGACAACGCGTTGCGCTGCTGCGGCCGATTTAAGGTGATGACCGCGATGCGGTCACGAATTCGCAATTGCACAATATCTGCGGACAAGAATGCGTTTCCTGACTTGCGGCT
>JBOHIT010000238.1:0-7273 GCA_050726155.1 Bradyrhizobium sp. | reverse complement strand
GTCATGACGCGAACTTCGTCGCGCGAGATTTCCATGTCGCGTTTGACCTCGGTATCGGCCGCGCGCAGCCACGCCATGAATCCCTGCAGCGAGGCAGGCGCCTTGCGCTCGTAGTTCAGCGCGAGCTCCAGAAATTCATCGAGCGCATCATTGGCCTCGTGCCCGAGCCGGTGCAGGATCCGCGCGCGGCCGCCGTCGCCGCCAAGCAGCCAGGCATAGAAAGAAAACGGCGTCGCGTTGACGACGCGTCGCTCGCATTGCTCCAGCCGCCAGAGCGCGTCCCTCAGACCTGCATCGGTCCCGGCACGCGCGCTGAGTGCCGCGCGCAACGATCCCTTGCGCTGCCAGGCCAGCTTGAACAGATCGTCGTCGGTGAGGCCGAATAGCGGGCTCTTCAAGGCTACCGCCAGCGCCAGATCGTCCTGCGGCAACAGCAGTGTGTCCGCCAGATTCATCAGGTCGATGGCCGCGATGTGCTCGGTTAGTTTGAGCCGGTCGGCGCCGGCGACCGGGACATTGGCGTGCTTCAACGCCTGGATCACGGCATCGAACGCATTGCCACGCCGGCGCACCAGCACCAGCATATCGCCGTAGCGCAATGGACGACGGCTACCGGCGCTGCCGGTCATGGTGCCGCTTTCGACCAGCGATTTGATCTCGGCCTGGATCCGCCGGGCGAGCTTTACTTCGGGACTGGTCACGGAGACGCCGTCGAACGGCGCGCGCCAGCCTTCCATGTCCGGCCTGTCGTCGGCTACGGCGAGTTCCCAGAGATCGATCAGGCTCGGGCCTGCGTCTTCCAGCGCGTGATGGATCGGGTAGCCATTCTCGACCGCATGGATGCTGCGGAAGATCTCCTGCTCGCGGAAAACATGATCGACCGAATGCAGGATCGCAGGTCCTGAACGAAACGAGTAGTTGAAAGATACCGGATCGAATTTCAGGCCGGCATCCTCGAATTTCTTCTTCAGCGTCCGCCGGCGCAGGTCGAATTCGCGCGGGGCCGCACCCTGGAACGAAAAGATCGACTGCTTTTCATCGCCGACCGCGAACACGGTTCGCGTCACGCCGTCGCGTGCACCCGCGCCGGAGGTAAACTCGGAAATGATGTGCGCGACGATGTCCCATTGCCGCGGGCTGGTGTCCTGCGCCTCGTCGATCAGCACATGATCGACGCCGCGATCGAGCTTGTAATGCACCCAGCCGGAGGAGACGCGGTCCAGCATCTGAAGCGTCTTGTCGATCAGATCGTCATAGTCGAGCAGCCCCCGTTCCAGCTTCTCCCGCCGGTAATTCGCCGCCGCCGCGGTCGCGATATGCAGCAACGCCTCGGTGCGATCCCGGGCTATCAGCGCGCGGCGACGTTCGACCAGGGGGGCGATGCGATCGGCCTCCGACTCGAACAGGCGGCCAATGGCGGGATTGCTGTCGGCGAATTTTTTTGTCACTACCGATTTGCGGCGGGTGCGCTCGGTCTCGGTGAGAAACACGCCGAGATATTCTTCGACCTGCGCTGCGCCGGTGAACATCAGTCCGGCACGAAGCCGGGCCGCCTGATCCTGGTCGGTCTTGTTGCCGGTGTCGAGAACGAGCGCGATCGCTTCCCATTCAGATCGCGGCAGGTTCGGTCCATCGACGATGTCGCGCTCGACGTCCTCGATGCGATCCTCGGGATCGACACCCAGCACCGCGGAGGTCTGCCTCGCAGCGGCGTGTGCGCTGCCGGCGGCGTCCGTCCATGCCATGAAATGATCGCGGCTAAGGCAGGCCTCGCGCACCACCTCCTTGAAGGTGACGTCGGCGGCACTGGCCATCGCCATCCGGAGCGCCTGGCCGGTGGCACTGTCGGGGTGGTGCGACGCCTCCAGGAACACCGCGAGGTTGGCGCGCTCCATCATCTCGTTCTGATCGCGGTCGTCGAGCACGGCGAAACGCGCCGGCACATTGGCCTCGAACGGGAATTGCTGCAGCAGCCGGGTGCACAGTGCGTGGATGGTCTGCACTTTCAATCCACCGGGCGTCTCCAGCGCACGGGCAAATAGCTGGCGTGCCGCTTTTCGCAATTTCGGGCTGGGATGCGCAATTCCCGCCTCGCGGATCGCCGCATCCAGTTCCGCGTCGTCGAGCGTGACCCAGTGTCCCAGCGTCGAAAACACGCGCTCCGCCATGTTGGCGGCGGCCGCTTTTGTGAACGTGATGCAGAGGATCTTTTCCGGCGCCACGCCGCCGAGCAGCAGCCGGATCACGCGCTGCACCAGCACATGGGTCTTGCCCGAGCCGGCATTGGCCGACACGAACGAGGACGCCGCCGGATCGGACGCGCGGGCCTGGGTGTCGCGCACATTGGGCGGAATGGTGCGAGGAGCCTTCACCATTCCTCGATCCCCAACCCACCGGCCGCGGACCATTCCTTGATCCGGGCGAGATCGTCATAGGCGCCGTAGCGGTTTGACCACATCGACAGGTTCAGCGAGGTGTAGGCCTGATTCTCGTCCTCGAATTTTCGGATCAGCTTTTCCAGCTCTGCCAGCGCGTAATCCGCCGCCTCGTCCGGCGGCTGCGGCGTGTCGTTGTTCCTGATCTTCAGTTCCAGCGACCGATGTTCGCCGGGCGGGTTGTTGCCGCTGAGCCTGACATAGGCGAGTTCGGCGACCGACGAATCCGCACCGATGCCGTCGAAGCCGCCCTCGCGCAGGATCGCTGCTTCGAGGGTGAGCTGCGGCGACAGGCCCATGCGCACTTGTTTCCCGGTCGGTGGTTGTCCCGTCTTGTAGTCGAGGATCGCAAACCGGCCGTCAGCGCGCTGCTCGATGCGGTCGGCGCGCGCTGACAGATAAAAGACCCGTCCATTGTCGAGATGAATCGGAATTTTGCCGCCGATCTCGGCGTCGATCCGGCTGATGTGACCGCGCCGCGCCAATTCCCACTCCGCAAACCATGCGGCAATGCGCTGAAACCGCGGCCACCACAGCGCCCGCGCTTCAGGCCGCTCCATCAGCGGCGCGAAGAATTTCTCGCCGATGCCGCGTAGCGCCAGCGCAGGCTGGGGCGGCAGGGTGTCGGCGAAAGTCTTGGTGAATTCGCCGAGCGCTTCATGGATCGCCGAGCCCCGGTCGGCCGCCGACAGCGGCATGTCGACGGGATCGAGCGGGTCGAGCCGCAAAATATACCGCGCATAGATCGTGTAGGGATCGCGCAACCAGTCCTCGATCGCCGTCACCGACAGTTTCAGCGGACGGGTTTCACGCGGCGGTTTTGGTTCGGGCTGCGGGATCGGCTCTATCTTTGTCGGCCGGTCGAGTTCACTGGCGAAGCGGACATAATCCTCACCCGCCCGCGTCGCTTGCTTCCAGCGCTCTTCGCCGGCGACCGCTTCCAGCCGGTGCAGGAAGCGCGAGGCCACCGCCGGTGCGCCGCCGACTTTCGCCGCATGGGTCAGGATCACGTCGGTGTGACCAAGCAGTTGCGCGAAGTCGTGCGCTGACAGACCGATGCGCCGCTCCGGCAGGTCGAGGCCGAGCTCATGCCGCATCGGCCGGCTCAGCCACGGATCGATCCGCGGCGATGGCGGCCACACGCCCTCGACCAGCCCGCCGAGAATCACGCGATCGGATTCGGTCAGGCGCGCTTCGAGCTGACCATAAATGTGCAAATGCGCACTGGCCGATTCCGGCCGCCGCACCATGCGGTCCATAAAGGCGGTCTGAAACAATTCGGGATAATCGCCGAGCGGGACCATCAGCCCGCTTTGTTTCTGCTCGCCAAGCAGATCGGAGAACGCGGAGGCCAGCGCCGATCCCTGGGCGCCCTCGAACACGACAACGACTGCGTTTTGATCGGAGGCCAGCGCCGTCAGCACCTCATGATGGCGCTGCGCCAGCTCGGCGAAATCATACGGCTTCGCCGACGCCACGCTTTCGAGCGGTGATAGCGCCTTCTGCAGCGCTGTTATCAGCGCCTGCGCCTGGTCGAGATCCTCATCGCGCAATTTGGCGCGTTGCTCGGAGGCGTGCAGCGAGGAGGTTTCCTGCGCTCGCAACTTCCTGAGCTCAGTGCGGAAGCGATCGAAGTCGCGTGCGAGGCCGTTGCTTCCGGCTTGTGGCCGCGTGCCGCGGAGCAGCGCCAGTTCCAGCACCTCGATGGCGTGTTTCAGCGCACCATGCGCACCGCCGAGCCGGAACAGCGGATGTTTCATCAGCGCCAGCAAGGTCGGCGGCTCGAGTCCCTTGGCCGCGGCTTCCGCCACCAGCCGGGCAAAAATGCCGGCGGAGGTGTCCATCAGCGCGTCACCACCGGAATCGTCGAATTCGAGATTCCAGCGGCCGAGGGCCGCCATCACGCGCCGTGCCAGCGCGCGATCCGGCGTCACCAACGCCGCCGATTTATTGAGATGCCGCGCCTCGCGCATCGCGACCGCGATCGCGAGCGCCTCCATCTCGGGATTGGGGGCGGCGACCACCGCGAGGTTTTTCATGCCGCCCGAAATCTTCGCCGCGATATCCGGCTGCGCCAGCCGATCGTGCCATTGCTCGGTCGCGGTCGATGGCCGCATCGTCTCTGACACCAGCACGTCGCGTCCATCGGGTGCCGGCGTGCCCAACATCTCGACGTCGCGGCGCTGGATACCGAACCGGTCCAGCAGTCCCTGCATCGCGAATTGCGGATGGTTCGAGGCCGGCGGCGTGGTGAACTTGCCTTGCGCGTCGCGCACGCCGCCGATGGTTTGCCAGGCTGCGTCGTCGAGATCGGTATCGAGCCCCGGCAGCACCACCGCGCCCTGTTTGAGATTGGCGACGACGTGCAGGAATTTTGCGGTCGCCGGCATCGAGCCGGTCGAACCTGCCGCGATCACCGGCCCCTTGTGATGCGCGGCCAGGCGCGCGGCCTCGGCGTCGATCAGAAGGTCGCGCCGCGCCGCCGGCTCAATGCGTCCGATTTCCTGCAGATGCTGCGGCCAGGCCTTGCGCGCGATGCGCAAAAATTCCAGCGAGTGCTGCCAGTATCGATCGAGCTGGTCCGGCACCAGTTTGTCGAGCGCGTTCCAGTCGACGCCGCGGGTGACCATGTCATCCATCAGCCGCGCCAGATCGCCGGCCAGCGCCAGCGTCGATGCCGGGCCGCCAACCACCAGCGGCGCAGAGACCGGAGTCTTGGCCCATGCCGCTACCAGATGCGCCAGCGTCAACCGGCGTTCGAGTTCGCCGAGCCGCGGCGGAATGTCGAGCGGCGCCACGCCGCCGAATTGCTCGGAGCCTTCCGAAAACGCCAATTCGTCTTCGTCGATGTCGCCGAGTGCGACGATGCGCGGCAGGATCGCCGTATCGGTCTTCATCTCGTCGAGAAAGATTTCCCGCGCCAGCCGCCCGGCGCGCCGGGTCGGCAGATAGAGCGTCGCCTGCGCCAGGTTCAACGGATTCTGGCGAGCCTCGAATCCCTTGACCAGCCGGCCGTCGACCAGCGCGGCAATGACGGTGCGCAGAAGCGGCACGGATACGGGGACGCTGAAAACGCGCATGGGCTGCCTGATTCGAGGTCAGGGCAATATAGGGAGTGATCTCGCAATGGTCATGGGTTCCGGCGTTCGCCGGGACGACAAGCGGGGCCTACGCCACACTCTCCAGAAACGCCTCTTCCGCGGCCTGCACCGCGTCGGGGGTTCCGACATGCATCCAGACGCCGTCGAGCCGCAGGCCGAACAGCCGTTCCTGCTCATTGGCCCGGTCGAAGAATTTCGTCAGCGAAAATTCGCCGGCAGGCGCATCGGCAAACAGCGACGGCGACATGATGGCGGCGCCGGCATAGACGAAAGGCACCACCTGGTGTTCCTTCCGCTTGCGCAGCGCGCCGTCCGGCAGCATGGCGTAGTCGCCGCGGCCGGTATAGCCGATGCTGCTGGTGGTCGGCGCCATCAGCAGCAGGATATCCATGCGTGCGGGATCGAAGGTTTCGGCCAGCCGCGTCAGGTTGGGCCGCACGCCGTCGATCCACATGGTGTCGGCGTTGAGATGGAAGAACGGCTCGTTGCCGAGCAAAGGCAGCGCCTTCACGACGGCGCCGCCGGTGCCGAGCACCTGGTCGCGCTCATCGGAGATGGTGATGCGGGGGTTGCTCCGGGACGCCGTGTGCTCGATGATCTGATCGGGCAGGTAGTGCACATTGACCACGGCCTCGCGGACGCCGGCGCCGGCGAGCTTGTCGAGCACGTGATCGAGCAGCGGCTGGCCCATCACGCGCACCAGTGGTTTTGGCATATGGTCGGTCAAGGGCCGCATCCGCAGGCCGAGACCGGCGGCGAGGACCATGGCTTTGTTGGGCGTGACGGACATTTCCAAAATTTCTCGAAACGGATCGCTACGGATCATATCACGGTGATTCGGCCGATCCAGCGACTGTAAGGGCCATAGTCATTGCAGATGACGGCTGTAAGACGGCATGAGACTCACGCTTCGGCAGACTCCGCGCCGCGCTTGGCGGCCGCCTTCTTCTTCTTGTCGCCCTGTTTGAGGAAATTGACGCCGATCTGGTCGCCATTGACCCAGGCCAGTTCGCAGCGGCGATAAGCCAGCCCCGTCGACGACAGCAGCAGGAAGAATTCCTTCAGGTGCAGGCCCTCGACGGAACCTTCCACCGTCAGCTTGGCGCCGGTCTCGGACACATCTTCCATCACGCATTCACGGCGCCAGGTGCCGTCGATGCCCATCATATGCGCCGGATAGCCGCGCTCGAATGTGACGCGATCTCCCTTGCGCCGCTCTGATGTCGCCATCGCCGTATTCCCGGATTCGAAAACAGCCGCTCGCACGCACGGAGCATAGCCTTCCCCAGATTAGGGCCGGGGTGGCTAACAAGTGGTAAATCGGAGCGTTTTTGTCCCGCACTTGACCCGGCACGGACGCCCGGTTCGCATCAGGAAAACGCATCAAATCAAGAATCTAGAGCCTCGTTCCCGCTTCAATCGGAACGGAATGGCTCTTGGGGCGTGTACCCATAAAACACGCCGTGCGACACGTCCGCTTCGCTACCAAAAGCAGACATTCTATGCGCCAATCTGCACGTCCGCCTTGTGCCAGAAGCCGACATTTGCCGGTGTCCCGCAAACGTTTAGTCAATCTGCATATGCTACCAATCTTCGTTAGCAACGTCGACTACGATTCATTCCACGGTAAACATCCGCATGAAAAAGCTCATAATGCTGGTGGTCGTATTGGTTGCTTTCTATGCAGCCTTTACGCTGACTTTCCCGACCTACTCATATCGTTACCGACTTCAAATT
>JBOHIT010000237.1:0-5106 GCA_050726155.1 Bradyrhizobium sp. | reverse complement strand
AACGGGCTGTTGCTAAATCTTGGCGGCGACATGCTTTGCTTCGGTCATCCCAACTCAAGTAATGTCGGTTGGATCGTCGGCGTACAGGACCCGCGCCAACCGCAGGACAATGCCGATGTGCTCGCGCGTGTTCGCCTGCAAAGTCGCGCCATCGCGACTAGCGGCGGATACGAGCGATACTATACAATCAACGGCAAACGCCATTCGCACCTGTTCGACCCGCGCACAGGACGTTCCGCCGACGGCGTCGCCAGCTCGACCGTGGTCGCTCGTGACAACGTCACCGCCAACGCACTCGCAAACTTAGTGGATGCGGCAATCAAGGAGGAGGTTTCCTTCGTCATCATCGCAGGCGATCTTTATGACGGCGACTGGCGCGATTATCATACGGGGCTGTACTTCGTAAGGCAGATGGGCCGCCTCGCAGGCGCCCAGATCCCGGTCTATCTGATCTACGGCAACCACGACGCCGAAAGCCAGATCACACGTCGCCTCGTCCTGCCTGACAACGTGAAGGTGTTTTCGTCACGAAAAGCGCAGACGTTCAAGTTGGACGATCTCGGCGTTGCACTTCATGGCCAGAGCTTCAAACAGCGGGACGTAAGCGAGAACCTTGTACCCGGCTACCCGCTGCCCTTGGCCGGTTTGTTCAACATTGGGCTGCTCCACACCGGTCTCGGCGGCATGGGCGGTCATTTGAACTACGCGCCATGCAGCATCGATGAACTCGTCAACAAGGGATATGACTACTGGGCCTTAGCGCATGTCCATCAGGGCGCCATCCTTCACCGCGAACCATACGTCGTCTTTTGCGGCAATCTTCAGGGACGGCACATCCGTGAAACCGGCCCGAAGGGCGCGTCCCTTGTTTCAGTGCGGGACGGCGAGATCGAAGACATTACCTCGACCCATGCCGACGTTGTGCGCTGGGCGCTTATTCAGGTTTCCGCAGAAGGCAGCAGCAATGCCTCTGATGTCGTCGATCGCATCCGCGATGCAATCGTACATGCAGTGAAGACCGACTCCGAGGGACGCTTGCTCGCATGTCGCATTGAACTGACAGGGAAAACTGAACTTCACGGCCAGTTGTTGTCGTCGGTTGAGCAGATCACCGCCGAGGCGCGGTCATCGGCTCTGTCGCTTGGCGAGGAAGCCGCCTGGATCGAGCGGGTCGCCATCAAAACCGAGCCTGCTAGCAATCCCGCAGGGGCTTTGCGTGCCGACGCGCTGGGCGATCTTCAAAGGATCATCGAACAGGCGCCCGCCGATTCCCAACTTATCGAGCAGATGGAAACTGCGATCGGCGAACTGGTCAGGAAGCTACCTCATGAGCTTCGCGTTGAGCTTGAAGACGGCGCGCTCAAAGACGTTTCGGATGGCAATTACAAGAGCCTGATGGACCGCATCGGCCGCGACCTTGCAACACGCCTTGCCGCGGAAGGGATGTAACCATGCGCATCCGCCGCCTCGACTTGCTCAGATACGGCCATTTTACCGATACCGACTTCCATCTGCCTGCTGCCCAGCCGGACTTTCATGTCGTCTATGGCCCGAACGAGGCCGGGAAATCCACGGCTCTCTCGGCTGTCGAAGACCTGCTTTTCGGAATCCCGCATAATTCCACCCGCAACTTCCTTCACGACTATAATTCCATGCGCGTGGGCGCGTTGCTGGAGAGTGGTGCCGAGACATTGGAAATCCGGCGACGCAAAGGAAATCGCGACACGCTTCTCGACAAGAACGGCACGCCCCTTCCTGCCGGTGACGCTGCACTCGCGGAGATGCTTGCCGGAGCCGACAAGGCTTTCTTCACGAGGATGTTCTGTCTTGACCACGAACGCCTGAAAACCGGCGGACAGGAAATCCTTCAAGCCCAGGATGACGTCGGCCAGATGCTGTTCTCGGCAGGCGCCGGCATTGTCGGACTGCGAGACCGCCGCAAGGCGATTGATGAAGAAGCGGATACGCTGTGGGCAAGCCGCCGCGCCGCGCACAGAAAATACTATCAGGCCGACGACAAGCTAAAGGCCGCGGATGCTTCTCTGCGAGACCATACCATCACCGCGACAAAGTGGCAGGAGCTGAAAACCGCCCTTGCAGACGCGGATTCGGCCTACAGCGGCCTAGAATCCGGCATCGAAAGCAAGTCAGCAGAGCTGCGTAAGCTCAACCGCGTTCGCCGTGTATTTCGTGATGTTCGCAAACGGGCCCAACTTGCCAACGAAATCGAAGCATTGGGAGACGTAATTCTTCTTCCCGAGGGCGCGGCAGCTACGCTGAATGAAGCCATCAGAGATGACGGGACCGCGAACACCCGCATCGAAACGATGACGGAAGAAATTGAAAAGCTTCAAAAGGAACGCTCGGCTCTCTCATACGAAGAGCCGCTATTGATCCGGGCGGAGGATATTGCCCGGCTGCACGAGCGTCGCATTCAAATACGCCTTGGCAGGACCGACCTGCCCAAACGACGCACGGAGCTGGCGAGCGCCGAGGCCCAGTTAGCGCGGCTTGCCGCCGAACTCGAATGGGAGCCCGAAAACAACAACACGATTATACGCCGCATTCCTACCCGGCCGAAGCTGACGAGCGCTCGGTCTCTGTTGAATTTGCGCGGTGAACTGAACTCAGCGGTCGATAGTGCCAAAGCCGCAGTCGCAGAGGCCGAAGAAAACACCTCTGACCTTGCGCGGCAGCTCAGCGATACAGCGTCGCCCGCTGATATTTCGACGCTGGGTGCAATCATCAAGGCGGGCCGCGAAGCGGGCGATGTTGGCGGCAGAATCGCCGCCGCCGACCGCGAGGCAAAGGATGCGGTTGCCGGGTGCGAACGGCTCCTGAGGACCTTGCGCCCGCCGGTTGCTTCGGTGGACGAACTCATACTGATGACCGTACCCCGGAAAGACGCTGTCCAATCTCATCGCGATACCGTGCGCGATTTCGAACGCCGTAAACAGTCCTGCGACGAACGCATCCGTTCCACGGAACAGGAGCTTGCCCGGCATAACAAGGCATATACCCGCATCGCCACGAGCGAGCACGCTGTACCGCCCGGCGAATTCCAGAAATTGCGCGAACACCGCGATCTTGGCTGGTCGATTATTCGCCGGAAATATGTGGAGCAGGTCCCGGTTACGGATACCGAGATTCATGGCTATCAATTCGACGGCACGCTGACGAGCGTCTACGAGGGGGCTATTCAGCGGGTCGATGAGGCCGCGGACAGACGATATGAAAAGGCCGAGGCGACGGCCCTGCTTGCTGAAATTTCCCGCCAAATTTCGGAACAGCAGGAAATCCTGACCACACTTCGTGCCGAGCATGACGCCCTTGTCGCGGAGCAAGGAAAGCTCGATAGCTCATGGCAGGCTCTTTGGAAGAAGGGTGGCCCTTCCCCACTTTCACCGGATGAAATGCTTGAGTGGATCGATATTCGCTCTCAGATCGTTCAGTCCGCCGACCGTAAAACCGCCGCGGAAAGCCAAGCGTCAGCGCATCGATCTGAAGAGGAAGAATCCAAGACCCTTCTGTGCAAGGAACTCGGCTCCCTCGGAGAAAATAACCAGACCCTTGCTTCCCAACCGCTTCGTATTCTGATCGAGCTTGCTGCTGAAATTTATAAACGGCACGAGAAGGAATCCGAAGCAAAGCGGACTCTCGAAACCTCTATGAAGAAAGGTAACACTGACGAGGAGCGTAAACAGAAATCCCTTCAAGTTGCCGAAAGCCATTTTTCGGAATGGCAGGCGCAATCATCATCCGCGCTGGCATCCCTAGGGCTTAACCCCGCATCCGTTCCCGAAAGTCTTGCCATCCAGCTCAATGTTTTCGATGACATGCGCGAAGTCGCTGCGAAGATTACCGAGCTACAGCAGGAGCGCATCGAGAAAATCGAAAGAGACATCACCGCTTACGAACTGGAAGTGAACGAGCTGGTTCAGGCAATTGCCCCACAACTGGTCGAAACGGACCCTGATGACGCCGTTCTTGAACTGGAACGCCGTGTTGCCGACGCCAAGCGCGTTTGTGAACTCATCGGCGACAAGGAAGCGGCGTTATCCACCCAGCAACAGAAAGTGGACGAGAGCCATAAGTCCAGCGTTGGCGCGCGCCGGATTATTGACCAGTTGCAAGAGGCCGCTGCCGTCAACACCGTCGAGGCACTGCGCATTGCCATAGATCGCTCAGATCAAATGCGAGCGCTGCGCCACGAATTTGACACCCGCACGGGTGCGCTTGCAGATGATGGCGATGGACTATCAGTCGCCGAACTCGCTGATGAATGCGGGACAGCCGACCCCGACCAACTGGCCGCACGAGAAGAAACAACGAGCCAGGAAATCCAGTCGTTGCGCGAACGCCTGATGGAAGCGAGGCAATCCCAGATTGCCGCACGCCAGTCGTTCGAAGCCGTCGGCGGTGACGACGGAGCGGCCCGCGCCGCGGCAGATCGCCAATCCGCCTTGGCGGAAATGAAGGACATTGCCGAGCAGTATGTCAGGCTTCGGTCTACCGCGATTTTGCTTCAATGGGCCATCGACCGCTACCGCCGGGAAAAACAGGCCCCTCTTCTTCAGCGCGCCGGCCAATTGTTCTCAATCCTGACCGGCAACTCCTTCACAGACCTTCAGCTGGAATTTGACCAGAACGACAATGCGCGTCTGGCAGGTATGCGCCATGACGGCAAAAGCGTGTCAGTGACCGGCATGAGCACCGGCAGCGCGGACCAACTCTATTTGGCGCTGAGGGTCGCCGCCATTGAAGATTATCTCGATCACGCCCCGCCGTTGCCTTTTATCGCCGACGATCTTTTCATTAATTTCGACGACGACAGGGCTGCAGCAGGTTTTCGGGTTCTTGGCGAACTCGCCCGAAAAACGCAGGTACTGTTCTTCACGCACCATGAGCACCTGATTGATGTTGCGAACCGGGCGCTGGGGACCACGGTTTCGACAATCACCCTGCCGGGTCAGGCCGCTGCGGGCGAGCAAGTTACGCCAATGCCCGCCGCTGCCGTCGGCTGAGGCCTCCGATAGTTGGGCTGTTTATCTTTGTTAGAATCAGATCAATTTTACCACCATTAGTTGCTAATCTATTGTTTCAGGA
>JBOHIT010000236.1:0-2894 GCA_050726155.1 Bradyrhizobium sp. | reverse complement strand
TCTTTTGCAAGTGACGTTTTGAGTTAGACGGACAGAAATTTTGCGATCTGCGCTTCATCGACCCCGGCGCGCGGATCGTCGCGGACGATCTCACCGTTCTCGATCACCAGCACGCGGTCGGCGATATCGAGCGCAAAGCTCAGCACCTGCTCGGACACCACGATGGAGAGGCCGCGCTCGTCGCGGATCCGCTTGAGGGTCCGCGCCATCTCGCGAATGATCGAGGGCTGGATGCCTTCGGTCGGCTCGTCCAGCAGCAGCACTTTCGGTTTGGTGGCGAGCGCGCGAGCAATCGCGAGCTGCTGCTGCTGCCCGCCGGAGAGATTGCCGCCGCGGCGGTCCTTCATTTCCAGCAGCACCGGAAACAGCTCGTAGATATCTTCCGGCACGTTCCGTTCGCCGGATACGACGAGCCCGGTTTCGATATTTTCCTTCACCGTCATGGTGGAGAAGATCATGCGGCCCTGCGGCACGTAAGCGAGGCCCTTGGCAACGCGCTCATAGCTGTGCAGCTTGCTGAGTTCGGCGCCTTCCATGGTCATCGAGCCACTCTTGGCCGGCAGGATGCCCATCAGCGACTTCATCAGCGTGGTCTTGCCCATGCCGTTGCGGCCCATGATCGCCACGATCTCATTGGGCGCGACCGAGACATTGAGGCCGTGCAGCACCTCGCTCTGGCCATAGGCGACGTGAAGATCCGAGATTGCCAGCATCGACGCGCTCCTTAGTGGCCTAAATAGACTTCGATAACCTTCGGATCGCTCTGGACCTTCTCCATCGTGCCTTCCGACAGGATCTGGCCCTGGTGCAGCACCGTGACCTTGTGGGCGATGTCCTCGACGAATTTCATGTCGTGCTCGATCACCAGCACCGACCGATCCTTGATGATGCGGTTGAGCAGCTCGGCGGTCTTGGCGCGTTCGCTGACGCTCATGCCGGCGACGGGCTCGTCGAGCATCAGCAAGTCCGGATCCTGGATCAGCAGCATGCCGATCTCGAGCCATTGCTTCTGGCCGTGGCTGAGCAGTTCGGCGCTCATGTTGAGCCGATCCTTGAGGAAGATCATCTCGGCGACTTCGTGAACACGGTCGCGCACGACGGCGTCGCGCGTGAAGGTCAGCGAGCCGAACACGGTGCGGCCGCGCGGAAACGAGATCTCGAGGTTCTCGAACACGGTGAGGTCGTCATAGATCGACGGCGTCTGGAACTTGCGCCCGACCCCGGCCTTCACGATCTGGTTCTCTTTCAGCTTCGTCAGCTCCTTGCCGCGAAACTGGATCGAACCCGAGGTGGCCTTGGTCTTGCCGCAGATCAAATCCAGCACCGTGGTCTTGCCGGCGCCGTTGGGACCGATGATGACGCGGATTTCGTTCTCCTCGACATAGAAGGAGAGATCGTTGACCGCCTTGAAGCCGTCGAAGGAAACCGTGAGCCCCTCGACCGCGAGCAGGAATTCCTTGGGTTGATGACCAATGAGCATGATCTATCTCCTCATTCCGCCGGCGCGCCGTCGGCGACCGAATTATCGGTCCAGCCTGCGCCCGATTTCGGCTTGCGCGACGTCAGCAGGCGATCGATCCGCGGCTGAACGTGATCCTGCCAGATGCCGGCGAGACCGTTGGGAAAGGCGAGGACGACGGCGATGAACAATCCGCCGAGCCCGAACAGCCACAATTCCGGAAAGGATTCCGACAGGCTGGTCTTGGCGAAGTTGACCAGCAGCGTGCCGTATACCGCGCCCAGGATCGAGAGCCGGCCCCCCACCGCCGTGTAGATCACCATCTCGATCGACGGCACGATGCCGACAAAGGACGGCGACATGAAACCGACATTGAGCGCGAACATGGCGCCGCCGATCGCGGAGAACACCGCGGCGACGCAGAAAGCGAAGATCTTGAAGTTGGCGACGCTGTAACCGGAGAAGCGAACCCGGTCCTCCTTGTCGCGCATCGCCACCAGGATGCGCCCGAGCTTCGAGTGCCGAATGAACTGGGCGATGAAGATGCAGCCGAACAGGCAGGCGACCTCGAAGAAATACAGCACGATCTTGGCGTGGTCGGGCCGGATATCCCAGCCCTTGAGGGTACGCAGGTCGGTCATCCCGTTGATGCCGCCGGTATAGCCCTGCTGTCCGACGATCAGGATGGTCAGGATCGCGGCGACGGCCTGGGTGATGATCGCAAAGTAAGTGCCGCCGACGCGGCGCTTGAACATCGCTGCGCCGATGATCAGGGCAAAGATGCCGGGCACCAGAATGACCGCGATGATGGTGAGCGTCAGGCTATGGAAAGGCTTCCAGAATAGCGGCAGCGAGGTGATCTGGTTCCAGTCCATGAAATCGGGAATGCCGGGCGTCGACTGGATCTTGGTGTTCTCGACGCTGGAGGCCTCCAGCTTGAGGAACATCGCCATGCAGTAACCGCCGAGGCCGAAGAACACGCCCTGCCCCAGGCTGAGAATGCCGCCATAGCCCCAGCACAGCACCAGCCCGATCCCGACGAAGGCGTAGGTCAGGTATTTGGCGACCAGGTTAAGGCGAAACACATCCAGCGACAGCGGCAGGATCACGAACAGGAGCGCGGCCAGCGCAACGAAACCGATGAGCTCGGATCGATTGAAGAAGCGTGAGTTGATCATCACCGTGCCTGCTTTTTGTTATTTGCGGACCTTGAGGGCGAACAGCCCCTGCGGCCGCAGCATCAGAATTCCGACAATGGCGAGCAGCGTCAGCACCTTCGCCATCGACCCGGACATGAAGAATTCGAGCGTCGACTGCGTCTGCGAGATTGAGAAGGCCGATGCGATAGTGCCGATCAGGCTGGCGGCGCCGCCAAACACGACCACCAGAAAGGTATCGACGATGTAGAGCTGGCCGGAGGTCGGCCCTGTCGAGC
>JBOHIT010000235.1:0-3140 GCA_050726155.1 Bradyrhizobium sp. | reverse complement strand
TCACGATCGTCGGCGCCGCGGCGCTGTTGTGGAACGGGCAGTCACCTCTGGATCCGAACGCAGCCCTGGTCTCGTCGGCCGAGGCGAGGATCGGGCGACCGCTTACGCCGATGAGCTATGCCGGCGTAGCCCGCCGGACGACGCGACGCACGGTTGCCGTGGGCGCGGTGGCGGCGGGAGCTGCCTATGTGGCGCCGGTCGTGGTGGCGCCTGCGCCGGTTGTTCCGGGGCGTTGCGTTCAGGCCGTCGATCCCTACGGGCGCATTTACACGCGCTGCTATTAGGGCCGGCGCCGGGCGGCGGGTGCTATCCGCCGTGGTCGACAAAATATGTGTCAGGGGCGGACATGCAGTCGGGTCTCGATTGCCTGTTTTTGCATAGCCAGCGATCGCACACGGCGCCAAACATTTAGCTGTTACCCAAACTCGCTTGACCGCAAGCTGCGAACCGGAAGGAATTGTTCTGATGTTGACGAAACGCGATCTGCTTCGTTCCGCAGCGCTGGCTGCGATCACTGTCACGGCGGCGAAAGCTATCCCGGCAAACGCACAGGCCAAAGCAGAATGGCCTGACATCCGCGAGGCCAAGGCGATCGCCGAGGAAGGCTTCATCTACGGGCTGCCGATCGTAATGAATTACGCGGTCATGTATGAATATTCAGTCGACAGGAACTCGGGGCAATTCAAGGCGCCGTTCAATCAGATCAACAACGAGGCGAGGGTCTTCACATACAAAGACACGGCCGTCATAACCCCCAACAGCGATACGCCGTACTCGCTCGTATGGACCGATCTGCGTGCCGAACCGATCGTCATTTCGGTGCCTGCTGTCGAGAAGACGCGCTATTATTCTGTAATGCTATGCGACGGCAACACGTTCAACTACGGATATGTCGGTAGTCGCGCGACCGGCAGCGAGGCCGGCGACTATATGGTGGTCGGTCCCGATTGGAAGGGCGCTACCCCGCCCGGTATCAAGAAGGTCTTCCAGTCCGCGACGCAGTTTTCGGTCATTATCTACCGCACACAACTTTTCGATGCCGCAGACATGCCGAATGTTGAGAAGGTCCAAGCGGGTTACAAAGTGCAGCCCCTATCGGCCTATCTCAAGCAACCCGCACCGGCCGCCGCACCGGCCATCGACTTTCCCAAGGCCAATGCGGAGTTGGTGAAGAAGAACTTCTTCGAGTACCTCGACTTCACCCTGCAGTTCGCCCCGGCCGGGCCGGAGGAAACGCAGATCCGTGCCAAGCTCGCCCGCATTGGCGTCGGGGCCGGCAAGACCTTCGACTTCAAGAATCTTCCACTGACGCACAAGATTGAAGTCGGGCTGGGAATGAGAGACGGCGAAGAGAAGGTCGAAAAGTATCTTGCCAGCGGACAGAAAAACGTAAACGGATGGAAAATCGGATCGCTGTTCGGTGACCGGAAATTCTTCAGTGGCGACTGGTTGAAGCGTGCCGCTGCGGCCAAGGGCGGCATCTATGGCAACGACGCGGTTGAGGCCGTTTATCCGCTGACGAGAACGGCCGTCGATGGCGAGGTCCTCGATGGTTCCAAGCACAATTACGTCCTTACTTTCCCAGCCGGACAACTGCCGCCGGTGAACGCGTTCTGGTCAGTGACGATGTACGACGGCAAGACACAGTTGCTGATCGAAAATCCGATCAACCGCTATCTGATCAATTCGCCGATGCTGCCGGGCATGAAGCGGAACGTGGACGGTTCGCTGACGCTCTACATTCAGAATAGGTCGCCGGGCGTCGACAAGGAGGCCAATTGGCTCCCGGCGCCGAACGGAGAAATCTATCTCGTCATGCGTCTGTACTGGCCGAGGCCGGAAGCGCCGTCGGTCCTGCCGGCGGGCCAAGGGACATGGCAGCCGCCTGGCATAACGAAGATTTCATAGGTCTGCTGCGGATGTCAGCAAGTTCGAGCCGCAGAGTCTGCTCGTAGGCCGTGGACCATAAATCTACCGGGCGGACATCCAGGCGGGTCGGGATCGGCCGTTTTTGCATAGCCAGCCATCGCACAGGGCGCCTAACATTTACCTGACAAGTTGTGAGCCAGAAGGAATTGTTCTCATGTTTACGAAACGCGATCTTCTTCGCTCTGCCGCAATGTCTGCGCTCGCCGTCGCGATGACGAAGTCCACCCCGGCAATTGCGCAGAACAAAACCGATTGGCCCAGGCTGTTAGAGGCCAAGGACATCGCTGAAGAAGGCTTCATCTACGGCCTGCCGCTCGTGATGAATTATGCGGTCATGCAAGAATATGCCGTGGACAGGAACTCGGGGCAGTTCAAAGCGCCGTTCAACGAAATCTACAACATGCGCCACGTCGCCACGCCGGCGGACACGGCAATCATCACGCCGAACAGCGACACCCCTTACTCGATACTCTGGCTGGATTTGCGCGCCGAACCGATGGTCATCTCGGTGCCGACGGTCGAAAAGGACCGCTACTACTCGGTCCAGTTGATCGACGGCAATACCTACAATTTCGGCTACATCGGCACGCGCGCCACGGGGACCGAGCCGGGCAACTATCTGGTGGTCGGCCCCGACTGGAAAGGCGAAACGCCGACCGGAATCAAGAAGGTTTTCCGATCGACGACGCCGTTCACATTCGCGGCTTTCCGCACCCAGCTCTTCAACCCCGGCGACATGCCGAACGTCGAGAAAGTTCAGGCCGGCTACAAGGCCCAGCCGCTTTCGGCCTTCCTCAAACAGCCCGCCCCGCCCGCCGCGCCGAAGATCGATTTCCTTCCTGCCACCACGGCCGGGATCAGGGATAACTTCTTCCAATATCTCGACGCAGCCCTGCAATTCGTCCCCGAGACGCAGAGGGACAAGGCGATCCGTGCGAAACTTGCGAGAATTGGCATCGGTCCTGGCAAGACCTTCGCGTTCAGGGATCTATCGCTCGAACACAAGGCCGAAATCCTGGTGGGCATGAAGCAGGGTGACCACAAGGTCGACAAATGGCTGGCCAGCGGAAATAAAGTCATCAACGGCTGGAACGTCGGCTCGTTCTTTGGCGACGAGGCCTTCTACAACGGCGATTGGGTGATGCGGGCCGGCGCTGCCAAGGGCGGTCTCCTGGGCAACGATTCAGTAGAAGCGATGTACCCCTATACCC
>JBOHIT010000234.1:0-5306 GCA_050726155.1 Bradyrhizobium sp. | reverse complement strand
GATTGCGTATGACGCCGCCGGCGCTGACGAACTCTGTTTCCTCGACATCACCGCCACCCATGAAAACCGCGGCACCATGCTCGACGTGGTGCGGCGGACCGCGGAGGCCTGCTTCATGCCGTTGACGGTAGGCGGCGGGGTGCGGACCATCGAGGACATCAAGACGCTGCTGCGATCCGGCGCCGACAAGGTCTCGATCAACAGCGCGGCGGTCTCCAACCGCGAATTCGTCAAGCAGGGCGCCGAGAAGTTCGGCGAGCAGTGCATCGTGGTGGCGATCGACGCCAAGCGGGTCAAGCGCGCCGGCGGCGGCGAGCGCTGGGAGATTTTCACCCATGGCGGGCGCAATTCGACCGGGATCGACGCCATCGAATATGCCCAGGAAGTGGTCTCGCTCGGGGCCGGCGAAATCCTGCTGACGTCGATGGACCGGGACGGCACACGGCAGGGCTTCGACCTGCCGCTGACGCAGGCGATCGCCGACAGTGTTCCCGTACCGGTAATCGCGTCCGGCGGCGTCGGCAACCTCGATCACCTCGTCGACGGCATCCGCCAGGGCCACGCCACGGCGGTGCTGGCGGCCTCGATCTTCCATTTCGGCGAGTTTACCATTCGCCAAGCCAAGGAACACATGGTCCGCGCCGGCTTGCCGATGCGCCTCGATCCCTGACGACTCCCCGTCACAAAAGTGCTAAGTCAGTTCCGGGATGGAACCGGGCCGGCCCGGTGCGCATGTGTTGAGTTCAGTTGATGCCGCGTTTCACGATTCATGATCTGGCCGCCACCATCGATGCGAGGGCCGCATCGGAAGGCGAGGCGTCCTACACCCGCAAGCTGCTCGACAAGGGCGCGGAGCACTGCGCCAAGAAGCTGGGTGAAGAAGCCGTCGAGACCGTGATCGCTGCGGTAGAGAATAACCGCGATCACCTGATCGCCGAGAGTGGCGATTTGCTGTTTCACTTGCTGGTGCTGCTGAAAGCGCGCGGCGTGACGTTGGAAGAAGTCGAGGCCGCGCTCGGTCAACGAACCAACCAGTCCGGACTCGAAGAGAAAGCCGCGCGCAAGCGCGATTAATTCATCAAGGGCGACGCCATGGATATTCGGGCACCGGACCAGCAATATAATCCATACCGGATCTTCACGCGCGAACAATGGGCGCGGTTGCGCGACGACACGCCGATGACGCTGGAGCCGGGCGAATTCGAGCGGCTGCGCTCGCTGCACGACCGCCTCGATTTGCAGGAGGTCGAGGACATCTTCCTGCCGCTGTCGCGTCTGCTGTCGATCTATGTCGACGCCACGCTGCGGCTCTACCAGGCGCAACGCCAGTTTCTCGGCATCCGCGACCGCAAGGTGCCCTATATCATCGGCGTCGCAGGCTCGGTAGCGGTCGGCAAATCCACCACCGCGCGCGTGCTGCAGGCGCTGCTGGCGCGCTGGTCGCCGCGGCCCAAGGTCGAAATGGTGACGACCGACGGTTTCCTGTTTCCGAACGCGGTGCTCGAGCGGCAGGGCCTGATGCAGAAAAAAGGCTTTCCCGAGAGCTATGACCTGCCGACGCTGTTGCAGTTCCTCAGCGACATCAAGGCCGGCCGGCGGCCGGTGCGCGCGCCGGTCTATTCGCATCTGACCTACGACATCGTTCCCAACCAATGGGTCGAGGTCGATCGCCCCGACATCCTGATCGTCGAGGGCGTCAACGTGTTGCAGACCGGCCGCCTGCCGCGCGACGGCAAGGCCATTCCGGTGGTCTCCGACTTCTTCGATTTCTCCGTCTATATCGATGCCGACGAGGCGGTGCTGCGCAAATGGTACGTGCGGCGCTTCCTCGCGTTGAGGGACACGGCGTTTACCGATCCGCGGTCCTACTTCCATCGCTACGCACCGCTCTCCGACGAGGAGGCGACCGCCACCGCGCTGGCGATCTGGGAACGTACCAACCTCGCCAATCTCGAGGACAACATCCTGCCGACGCGGCCGCGCGCGACCCTCATTCTCAAGAAAGGTGCGGATCACGTGGTCGAAACCGTGGCGCTGCGACGGCTGTAATGACGGGCTAGTAGGGTGGGCAAAGGCGCACTTGCGCCGTGCCCACCATGACGATCTTGCTCTTGATGGTGGGCACGCTTCGCTTTGCCCACCCTACAAATTCACATCACGCCGCGATGTGCCGTGAGGCCGCAAGCCCTGCGATCGCTTCCGCGAGCTTCTCGCGATCGAGCGGCTTGATCAGAAAACCGTCCATGCCGGCTTCGAAACAGGCGTAACGATCTTCGATCAGCGTGTTGGCGGTCAGCGCCAGAATCGGCGTCCGGCGTCCGGACAGGCCGGATTCCAGCGAGCGTATCCGCTTGGTGGTTTCGATGCCATCGAGCTGCGGCATCTGGATGTCCATCAGCACGAGATCATAGGGGCTACCTGCGGATTTCGCCGACAGCCAGGATTCCAGCGCCTCTTCGCCGTTGGTGGTGATGACGGCCTGGTGTCCGAGCCGGCTCAACAGCGAACGCATCAACAGCGCGTTGATCTCATTGTCTTCCGCGACCAGGATTGAAAAGCCCTTGCTCACGGGTACCGGCACGGCTGCGGGCTCATCGAGACCGATCATGACATCGCCGACCACGCTCGGTGCGGAAACTTCGGGCGTCGCCGACAGCCGCGCCGCAAGCGATGCGGCCCGCAATGGCTTGACCAGATAGCCGGTGAAGGCGGACGCCGTGGAAGGCTGCAGTTCCTGTCGTGTGGCCGGCGTGAACATCACGATGCGTTGCGTGGCATGCGGGCGGGCGGCTTCGCCGAGCGCCTCGATCGCGGCCGTGCCCAGCGCGTGGTCGATCAGGATGGTGTGCCAGGAGCGCTCGGGCAACAGCGCCCTTGCGACGTCGGCATCGGCCACCATGCAGGTCTGGCCGCCCCAGCGCTGCAGCCGCCGCGCGGTCAGCGAGGCCTCGATGCTCTGTGGCGAAACCAGCATGATCGACTGGCCGGTCAGGTCGGGTGCTGTGAAATTCTTCTGCGCGCTGCCTTCCGAAGCCGCCAGCGGGATCGATACCTCGAACGTCGAACCGGCGCCGGGCTTGCTCTCCAGGGTGATGCGGCCGCCCATTCGTTTGACGATGCGGTCGCTGATGCTCAGGCCGAGCCCGGTACCGCCATAACTGCGTGCGATGCGATCGTCGGCCTGCTCGAACTCGCGGAAAATCCGCGCCTGCGCCTCCGGCGCGATGCCGATGCCGGTGTCGCGCAACACAAAACAGATTTCGTTGGGCCAGATGCCGGGCTCGACGATCAGGGCGACGCCGCCGGTTGAGGTGAATTTGATGGCGTTGCCGGCGAGGTTGAGCAGCACCTGCCGCAACCGCGCCGCGTCGCCGACCACTTCCGCCGGCAGGCGTTCGTCGACATAGGCGGCGATTTCGATCTTGCGGGCCTGCGCCCGCGGCGCCAGCAATTCGGTGATGCCCTCGATCATGTCTGATAGCGCAAACGGGCGATGTTCGAGGTCGATCTTGCCGGCCTCGATCTTGGAATAGTCCAGCAGTTCCTCGATCAGCGAGAGCAGTGCATCGCCCGATGTCTTCACCGCGTTGGCGTACGTGGCCTGTTCCGGCGTCAGCGGCGTATCCAGCAGCAGGCCGCTCATGCCGATGATGCCGTTCAGCGGCGTTCGGATTTCGTGGCTCGCCATCGCGAGGAAGCGCGACTTGGCGCGGCTGGCGGCGTCGGCCTGATCGCGGGCCTCGGCCAGGGCGCGTTCGCTTTCTGTCCGGTCGGTGACGTCGCGGCCGACGCTCTGCATTTCCGAAGGCCCGCCGGCATCGTTGCGGATCAGCGCTTCGCGCCAGGCGATCCATCGCGGGCCGAGGGGGCCTACGACCTTCTGGTCATGAATCCGCGTGCCGTTAAATTCCAGCACGCTGTCGCCCTGTTCGAGAACAGTGAGCGTCGTGTGGCTGCCGATCAAGGTTTCGCGCGGCATCTGCGCCAGTTCGCAATAGGCGTCGTTGACGAAGGTGATGCAGCCGGCGGTATCGCGCAGGATGATCAAATCGCCCTGCGACTCGAACAGCCGGCGGGTGCGCTGCTCGGCCTCCTGCAATTCCCAGTTCCGGTCCGCCATGGATTCATTGTGCAGGGCGACCTTGTGCATCTTCTTGCGCAGGAAGCGAAACCGGGCGCTCTGGGCGGCCAAGGCGACACAGGCGATCGCGAACAGGAAGGCGATGCCGATCGCGAACGTGTGCGGGTTGTAGCCGGAGGCTTCCGAGCGGCTGCCGGCGATAAAGCCGTACGCGCCGCCAAAGGTGGCGGAGAACACGATGAAGGAGCGGATGGTGAAACTGATCCAGGGATGCCGGCGGCCGAAGCGGCGGAAGTACAGTTTGAACCGGAAAGTCCGCCCCATCATCAGTTTACCCTGAGATTGCTTGCTCGAAGGGAGGCGCTTCGATTCGCCCGGTGCCAATCCTGAGACGATGCGTTGCCGACCTTGCAAAGTGCTTGAGGCCAGCCGGCATTATCGCGGGCGATAAAATCAGGGTTGATGAAAGGTTAACCCATCGCGTTTTCGAGCGAAGTGGAACCCGGTTCGGGTCAAGAAAACGCGTCAAAAAATAACCCGACCCGCCGGAAAACTCAGAGCGAGGCGGCGGCGAGGCGATGCTGGACACCGCGGGCGCCGACGATGAGGGCGGCGGCGTCGCGCGCCGAAAAGCTCTTCGAGCGTACGAAGATGCGGTAATCGGCCGGTCCGTCCGTCGAGAGATAGATGACGGGCTCGGACGGCGACGACGTCGTTGAAATCGCGACCAGCTGCGGCGGCGATTTGCCCTCGCAACCACCGGCTTCTGCCGTATCGATATCGTCGATGACGGTAAAGTCCGCTGCTTCCGCGCTGTCGGAGATCTGGACGCGGACGGTGGCGCGGCTGGGGTCATCCGTGAAACTGACGTGGCGTTCGGCCTGCCAGGACAGGGTCGCGATCTGGACCGAGGTGCCCGCAACCTCGATGCAGGGTCGCGGCCCGGTCGAGAACTCGCCGCGGGCGAACACGGCCGCGACGGCCAGCGGAACCACCGAGGCCAGCAGATTGAAACGCAACATGACACCACTCGCTTCACGCCATGGGCCCGCAACAGGGGGCTTATGGTTGGCAGAGTGTAAACGGAACTGGTTACTGGCGGGTTTATGGGCGACAATGTCGTTCCGGCGAACGCCGGAACCCATACGCCGCGGCGGGTGTTGCTACCGAAGGTCGCTAACGCCGGCGCTCTCACCGAGGGGCCGCGGCGTCTAGGTCCCGGCTC
>JBOHIT010000233.1:0-16742 GCA_050726155.1 Bradyrhizobium sp. | reverse complement strand
AGGATCGCGCCGAGGACGGCGGTGGCCGGGATGGCGTAAAGGATGGCGCAGGCGAGTATGATCGGACCCACGACACGGGTCAGGTCCATCGCGAACCCGGTTTCCTGCAATGTGCTCGCAATCTGTGCCGGCGCGAAAAGCTGAATAGTGCCGTCTGCCAACAGAGCGATAACGACAAACGCGCTCATGATCCGGCCGGCCCACAGGGCCCGATGCAAGGTCATGGTTTCAGGCACCTGATGCAGGTTCATAGTTTCGGACACTTGTCATTCTCCGATGGGCGGATCCCATACTCAGAGCTTATTGTGTCTCGCAGGTATGATAAACACCGAGGAAATGAACTCACTGTTCTCTCTGCGGTGAACAATACCGAGGCACGAAAATGCAGAATCTCGAACCCATCCTCATTTTCATAACGGTAGCGGAAATGGGGAGCTTCACCCGCGCAGCCGATAGCCTGGGCATTCAGAAGGGAAGGGCCTCGACGGCCGTCCGGAAGCTGGAAGAAGATGTCGGTGTCAGGCTTCTGCACCGGACGACGCGTAGCGTGCAGTTGACGGAGGACGGACGCGCATTTCATGCCCGTGCCCGCGATCTGCTCGCGGACGTTGACGATCTCCACTCGATGTTCGCAGGCGATCGCGTGGCACTTCGCGGGCGTTTACGGGTCGATCTTCCGACCGAGGTGGCGCGCACAACGATCGTGCCGGCCTTGCCGGATTTCATGGCGACTCATCCCGAGTTGGAGCTCGAGGTGTCGAGTACGGATCGGCAAGTCGACCTGGTTCAAGAGGGATTCGACTGCGTATTGCGGCTTGGACCCATAGGGGATGAGACGCTGATTGCCCGCCCGCTGGGCAAGTTACGCATGGTCAACGCTGCGAGCCCCGCCTATCTGGCGCGCTATGGCGTCCCTCGATCGCTAGAAGATCTCCGGCGTCAGGAACATCGGACAATTCATTTTTCGACGATGCTGGGCGCAAGACCCTATGGATGGGAATATCCGGACGGCGACAGCTACGCGACGCTCCAGTTGCCAGGTGCGCTGCACGTCAACAGCGCGCAGACCTACGAAGCCGCTGCCCTCGCCGGCCTTGGCCTGATTCAGGCGCCACTCCTGGGGATTGGCCGATACTTGGAGAGTGGAGCGCTTGTGGAGATCATACCCGATTTTCGTCGCCGGGCGCTCGCCGTGTCCCTGGTCGTAGCACATCGGAGCAATCTGTCGCGCCGAGTCCGCGCATTCATGAAGTGGATCGAAGATGTGCTCACGCCCTATCTGGAATAGCGAAACGAATTGCTTCGTTAGGCCCTCGAAATCAACATTCTGAGTTATGTCTGTTTAGAGGTCGTCGCCCGATCCCCGATCATGCGGTTATCCCGAGCTGCTGGGTCCGAGCATGCCGCCGTGGGGGGCGACCTCGACGTGCAAGCAAACCAGCTCCGATCACCTCAACTCGGTACAGAAACGACGTTCACAACAATGCCATGGGCAACCCGCCAGACCTACGTCCTTTTTTTAGTTCTGTCGGACCCACACAATCAGCATCGATTGGGCGGTCGCCGGAAGCGTCCCAGCCCGTGGTCTGGTCGATACCCACCGGCAGCCCCGCCGCCGAAGTTCGGCCCAAGGTTCCTTGGCTCGCCTACGAGGCAATAAGCATCGCAAGAGACAGTCCCGCCGCTACAACCGACGCGACACCCGCCACATCCAGCCAGTTTATGCGCAGCTTGGTCATGTAAAGGCTCCATCAAATGGCGCGCCCTCAGATCGGAATTCGGTCAGCGATGCCGGCAAGCCCTTAACGGGTGAGTTTCTCCGCATCCGAAGCGGAAATCCCGGACCAGCGGTCGTCAAAATCCAAAGTCGCGGTCCCCCCGGCAGAGGCGACTATGCTGTCGGTCGAAGGCGAGTGCGAACGCGTATTGGCGACGGTTGCGGCAACAGCCAGCAAAGCGACGGCCACCAAACCCGTAATCCTTCTATGCTTCGTCATGAGAACCTCCTACGGCCCTAAGCCATTTAGGCGCTTTTATCCTTTTATCTGGCGTTGATTTCAGGACGTCTTCATCGTTTAGGGAAAATGGCTTCCTCGGAACCGCTAATGTGTCATGTCGGTCCGACCGACGAAGCCTCTTCACGGAAACGCGATCGCCGGGCCAACGCCAGCCGACGCGCGCACTTATTGCTTGCCCGCCCGCTCTGGTTGCGGGACGACGCCTGCTTTTGGGGGCAATTGATGAGGCTACAAGCGATAGCTATCTTGTTAGTCGCCGCCGCGGGACTAGCGCTGAGCCTGTCGATCGCAGCTGCTGCCGAGATAAGGTCCATCACACTCGCAGACTATAGCGTCGAAATTTCCATCCACGCGAATTAGCCGGCGGAGTGGCCACCCAGCAAGGAACTATTCGCAGCTATTGCGCAGACAACCCTCTAAAGAACTACATGGATGGTGTCATCGAATTGTATAAGAAGCTGCCTCATCAAAAGCTCTGAGTTCAGCCGCTTCATCGTTTATCCGAGCACCAGGCTGACAGCACCCCAGCCACCGCCTGCACCGAGGGGGACGTCGGTCAGCACCGAGCCTTCCGTTGTGTCTCCGGTTTCGAGCAGTGCATATCCACCGCACAGCCGATTATTTGGGATGAAGTCCGCAGGGATCGCCGTGGTCTGATGCGCGCCGGAGGTCATCGTTAAGAGTAGCCGATTGCGCAGCAACGCGTGAACGCCGCTCGTCGGCCAGACCATCAATTTTCTGAAGAATACCGGCCTGGCCGGCGCGCTTGCCCTGATTGCGTCGCTCGGTGCCGGACCGATCTCGGTGGATGGCGTGCTTGGAAGGCAATCGCCACGATAAGTTCCAAGACTCTCGGGCGAAGAGGAGGGTTCGATTCCCTTTGCCTGATGAGGCTTGCGTAGCGACGCATCTCGACGGATGCTCACATTCCCCGCAAGCCTGCTCAGGTAAACCTCATGTCCGTCGACACCAAGGCCGCCACCGACCGTCTCATGCGTTTCCTCGCCGTCGAGGGCGTCACCGGCAAGGAGGCGGCGATCGGGCGGGAACTCAATGCAGCGCTGCGGGAAAGCGGCGTGCCGGCGGCGGCGATTCGCCTTGACGACGCCAATACGCGCATCCCGGTGCCGACCGAGACCGGCAACCTCATCGTCGATCTGCCCGGCCGCGGCGCGATGCACAACCAGCCGCGAATCCTGTTCATGACCCATATGGACACGGTACCGCTGTGCGCGGGAGCCAAACCAAAACTATCCGGGCGCAAGATCGTCAACTCGGCGAAGACGGCGCTCGGCGGCGACAACCGTGCCGGCTGCGGCGTTCTTGTCACGCTGGCGGCTGAACTCGCGAAGCAGAAGCCGGATCATCCGCCCATCACGATGTTGTTCTGCGTGCGCGAGGAAAGCGGGCTGTGGGGCGCGCGCCACGTCAAGACCGCCGAGCTCGGCTCGCCCGACATGGCCTTCAACTTCGACGGCGGCTCTGCCTCCAATGTCACGATTGGCGCCGTGGGTGCGGATCGCTGGCAGGTCGAGATTTTCGGCCGCGCCGCCCACGCCGGCGTCGCGCCGGAGCGCGGGATCAGCTCGACGATGATCCTCGCACTCGCGCTCGCCGACCTGAAGGCCGGTGGCTGGTTCGGCAAGGTTGTGAAGGGCAAACGCCAAGGTACCAGCAATGTCGGGCCTGTCACCGGCGGCGAGGGCCGGCCGGCGGGGGACGCCACCAACGTCGTCACGGATTATGTGCACGTGCGCGGCGAAAGCCGCAGCCACGACAGCAAATTCTTCAAGGAGATCACCAAGGCCTACAAGGCGGCATTCGAGAAGGCCGCAAAGCGCGTGAAGAACAGCGACGGCAAATCGGGCCGCATCAAGTTCAAGGCCGAGACCGATTATTATCCGTTCCGGATGAAGGACAATTTGCCGGTGGTCAAACGCGCCGTCGCGGCGGTGTCCGGCGTTGGCGGGGCACCGGTCATCCGCGCCGCCAATGGCGGGCTGGATGCGAACTGGATGGTGCGCCACGGCGTTCCGACGGTGACCTTCGGCGCCGGGCAGAACGAACCGCACACGATCGACGAATGGATCAATCTCGACGAATACGACCGCGCATGCGCGCTCGCGCTGCAACTGGCGACGATGCGGTGAGCGTGTGCCGGACCTGGTCCGGCGATCACTTCTGTCGCAGATCCAGTTCGTCCATCAATTTACTCTGATAGTCGAAGTCCTGCTTGATGTAGGCGGCAAATTCGTCCGGCGAGGAGCCGACGATGAAGAGCCCGTTGTCTTCGACGATTCGTCTCAGATCGGGCGATGCCAGGGCTTTCACGGTTTCTCGATAAATCAGATCGACGCGGTCTTTTGGTACGCCTGCGGGAAACAGGATTCCGAAGTATCCGGTCAAGCTGTAGTCGTTGATGCCGGCCTCGGCCATGGTTGGCGTGTCGGGCAAGGCGGGCGAACGCTGGTTTCCCGTGATGGCCAAAACCTTCATTTGCTTTTGCGCGACCATTGGAACGGCCGTGATCAATGAATTGAAGGTCATGCTGACGGTGCCGGTCATCACGTCCGAGAGAAGCGCAGGTGTGTTGTATGGCACGGCGATGAGATCGAGGCCCGCCCTCCGTTCGAACAGCCTGCCGGCGATGTGCGTCAGATTGCCGGCGCCGCTCGTCGCATAGGACATTGTTCCCGGCTTTTGCTTGGCTGCGGCCACCAAATCCTTGACCGAGTTGGCCGGCAGATTGGTCAGCAAAGCGAGGCCATACGAGCCGGCCAGTTGCGTGATCGGCGTGAAATCCTTGAACACGTCGTAGGGAAGGGTCTTCGACACGTTGGGATTTGCGGTGAACGATCCTGTCGTGAGCAGGATGGTGTAGCCGTCGGGCGGCGACTTCGCCACGCTCTGTGTCCCGATGATCCCGTTGGCGCCAGGGCGAGACTCGACGATCACGGGTTGACCGAGCGAGTCGCTCAGCTTCTGCCCCAGGCCGCGTGCCAGCACGTCGGTCGATCCGCCAGCCGCGAAGGGCTGCACGATCTTGATGAGACGGTTTGGATAGTCGTCAGAGAACGCCGGGACTGGTCCAAGCGACAAGGCAACCAGAGCAACCAAAAGACTTTCACGCCAAACAGATTTCGAATGTCCCACCGCCATCGCTCCTACCTTTGCGTTTTAAAACGACAATTGCAGCATCATGAAGTATCGCCAACTAGCCCCTTGGCGGTATCAGCGGCATCAGCAGGTACGAAGCATGTTCGCCGCCGGTCAAAATGCTGTTGGCGCCGCCAAATTCCTCTTTGGTGCGGTCCATCGGATGATTGTGCAGGAGCCGGCCGGGCGTATCGGGGAATTCGAAATCCTTCCCCATCAGCGTCAGCGCCATTGTGTAACCTTTGGGAAATACCATGCAGGTCGGCCACAGCTCGACGTCGAGTTCATAGACCTGGTCCGGGCTGAGTTTTTGAATCTCGTCGTGGGCGTGAAACACGCGGTAAGGCAGTGTTCGGTCCGGGTCGATCTTCCGGTGTGAAGCCCGCAGCCAGCCGCGCGCGACCGGAGTAGGTTCATGCGCCCCGACGAAAATTACTTCGCGTCCGTCAGGATCGAATATGCGCAATGTCACGAACACGTCCATGTCCGACGTGGATGACGACACGAACAGACGGGCGGTGACAAACCCTGTAAATTCCGTGTCCTGCTCGAAGGGAGCGGTCCGGAACGTGAGGCCGTCGCCCATCGCTTCATAGGTTACGGTGCCGGATTTCGCTGGCAGCTTCGGGCCGATGCTCGACGATGTGCCGTCAAGGAAGAACTTGGTCCACTGCGTGCGCGCCAGCGGAAATTCGTCCTCCATCCGGAACGGCGCCCTGTCGGGCCGTCGAATGGCAAGCTGCACGCGGGGCTCATCCTGCCAGCCGTTATCTTCGCCCTTCAGGAAACGATCGAAAAACCGCTTCTGAATCGCGACATATTCCGGAAGATAGAAACTGTCCCAGTGCGTGCCGACGTGCATCGAAAGCCATTTGTCTTTGGATGAGACATTCATGAAGCCTTCGATGTTGCCGCGCAGATGGATTCCCGGACCGCCCCAGTTCCCTGCAGACAATACCGGAATGTGAATGCGGCTCAGGTCGGGCGTTCGTTCGCGAAACCATTCGTCGTCGAGTGGATGGCGCAACAGGTCCGCCGGATAGTCCGTGCGATTGGCTTCGAGCATGGCCTTGCTCAGCGCAGGACCGGTGCTGGGCTTTTGGGTGTCGCGGTCGAAGTAGGTCGTTTCGCCGTTGCCGTGCTGATTGACCAGGACCTGGCGCGGCCACCAGGCCGTCGTGAAGGAGTTTGCGAGGATGCCGCCATGGTGGCTGCCATCGCGGTAGTAGTCGACATAGCCCTCCCAGGGCACGATGGCCGCCAAATGAGGGGGTTGCAAGGCGGCCACGGCCCATTGCGTGAACGCGTAGTATGAAATCCCGATCAGGCCGACCTTGCCGTTGGACCATGGTTGTTGTCCGGCCCATTCGATCGAGCAGCAGTAATCCTGCATTTCGCGGGGTGACCTGGGGTCGAGATAGCCCGGCGACTTTCCGGTGCCCCGTGCGTCAACCTGGATGACGACATAACCGTGCGGGACCCAACGCTCGGGATCGACGGTTTCCCAGCGCAGATAACGACCCGTTGACCCATTGGCGCAGAGATCGGGATAGATCGCGATCAGCTTGCCCCATTGCACCGGAAAGGCATCTTCAAAATGAGCGTCCTTGCCGTAGACACCCTGCGCGAGAATGACGGGGAAGCGGCCTTCGGCCTTGGGGCGGAAAACATTGGCCCGCAGAAACAGGCCGTCGTCCATCCCAACGAGGACATCCTTGTCGAATTGCATTTCGAGGGGTTGCTTGCTCACGTGGAGTTCTCCCTGCGTTTCTTTTATTTGCAGCTCTCGGTTGTCGAGATGCGTTGCAGCGATAGCGATGCTTCACTTGATTGCCTTGCCCGCGCTTTTTTGGCAACTTATTGATGCGAGCAGGGAGCGTCAGCGATATGCCGTCCGCGCGCTGCGTCTTGCGGTCGCAGCGCAAAAGTGACGGCTACCCGGCCACTGTGATCAACAAACGGATGGCTGCATGCCGACAATGCAGGGCTCAGCGGCCTAAAATAGTGTATCGGCTGGGCATCGACGCGCCGGGGGGCATTCCCGCGCCACCAAATCAAAAGTTTCGGAGGAAATTTCATGTCGGCTCTGCCACTGCAAGGCATCAAAATTCTCGACCTGACCCGCGTGCTGGCGGGCCCGCTGTCGGCGCAGATGCTGGGCGATCTCGGGGCCGAGGTGATCAAGATCGAACGTCCCGGCGGCGGCGACGATGCGCGCGCCTTCGGTCCGCCTTACCTCGCGGATCCCGAGGGCAAGGCGAACAACAACAATTCGTTCTATCTCTGCGCCAACCGCAACAAGAAGTCGGTCACCGTCAACATCGCCTCGCCGGAGGGGCAGGACATCATCCGCGAACTCGCCAAATCCTGCGACGTGATGATGGAAAATTACAAGGTCGGCGACCTCAAGCGTTACCGGCTCGATTACGAATCGATCAAGGCGATCAACCCCGGCATCATCTATTGCTCGGTCACCGGCTTCGGCCAGACCGGGCCCTACGCGCCGCGCGCCGGCTATGACGCGATCCTGCAGGCGATGGGCGGCCTGATGAGCGTCACCGGTCATATCGACGGCGAACCCGGCGAAGGGCCGATGAAGGTCGGCCCGTCCATCGTCGACTACATGACCGGCATGAACACGTCCATTGGCATTCTCTCGGCGCTGTTTCACAGCAAGGCCAATGGCGGCGAGGGGCAGCATGTCGACGTCTGCCTGTTCGATACCGTGATCGCCTCGCTGTCGCACTGGCTGCAGATCTACCTCGTCAACGGCGTGACGCCGCCGCGGCGCGGCACCTGGGGCAATGGCGGCATGCCCGCGGGCGTGTTCCGCTGCACCGACGGTGAACTGATGCTGGTGGTCGGCAATGACGGCCAGTTCGCGCGCACCTGCGACGTACTGGGCGCGCCCGAACTCGCGACCGACGCAAGATTCGTCAGGAACAACGACCGCGTCGTGCACGGCAAGGAGATCATGGCGATCTTCGCTGGATTGTTCCTGAAGAAGCCGGTGGCGTACTGGCTGGACGAGCTGGAGAAAGCCGGCGTGCCCTCCGGTCCGATCAACAATTTCGAACAGGTGTTTTCAGATCCGCACGTCCAGTCGCGCGGCATGCGCGTGAAAGTCGAACATCCCTTCGAGCCGGAACTGTCGCTGATCCGCAACGCCATCACCTTCTCCGGCACGCCGGTGAAGGAATATCGTGCCCCGCCGCTGCTCGGCGCCCACACCAAAGAGGTGCTGGCGACGATCGGTTACGACGCGGCCAAGGTCGAGGCGTTGAAGGCGCAGAAGATCGTCTAAGGGGAACTAGCCTACAATGACACTTCCACTTCGGTCGAAGCATGATGTCACTGGCGGCTGCTAGTGTCGTATCATGGGCCCAATCCGGACCGAGGTGTTGCCATGAAACGGGAAGTAATCCGCGTCGAACCGCTGTCCACCTATCTGGCGAAATGGAACGCGCCGATCTCGCCGGTCACGCGCGCCGGCAACATGGTTTTCGTGTCGGGTTTTCCGCCGTTCGATCCTGATACGGGCGAGGTGCTGCCGGCGACCGTCGAGCGCCAGACCGAGATCGTGCTCGAGCAGATGAAGCTCTGCCTGGAGACAGCAGGCACCAGCCTGCAGAACGTGATGAAGTGCAATATCTACTGCACGTCCGCCAAACACTTTCCGGCCGTGAACGCGATCTATGCGGGCTATTTCCCGGTCGATCCGCCGGCGCGCATCTTCGTGTGCGTGCCGGAATGGATGGGGCCGTTCGACATCGAGATCGATTGTGTGGCGATGATGTGAATTCGCCGTTCGCGCCACGGCAGCGCCGTTGTTGCGGATTGCCAGAGTCCGGTTAGACTTCGGCATGACGTTTGTGCATGTTCCGCACAGGCGGTTTTCCGGCGAGGGATCGGCGCATGAACGGGTCGGCGGTTTGGACGAGAGTACTGCTGGTCGCGGCGCTGTCGCTGTCACCGATCGCCGGTTCAGCGCAGGAGACGCGACCGGCGCATCCGCTCGACGCCTTGACCGGCGCGGAACTGAAACAGGCAAAATCCATCCTCGCCGCCGCCGGCAAGATCGGGCCGAAGGCGCAGTTTCACAGTATCGACCTGGTCGAGCCCGACAAGGCCGCGGTGACTGCGTGGCGGCCGGGCGCGACCTTGCCGCGGCGCGCGATTGCCGTCGTGAGCGAGGCCGGCAAGGTCAACGAAGCCGCGATCGATCTGTCGGCCGGCCAGATGACGAATTGGCAGGCGGTCACCGGCGAGCCGGCGCTCTTGTTCGGTGAGACCTATAATGCAGGCGGCATGGCGCTTTCAGATCCGCGCATGGTGAAGGGACTGGCGAAACGCGGCCTTCGTCCCGATCAGGTCTATTGCCTGCCGCTAACGACTGGCAATTTCGGCGCCAAAGCGCCGGGCCAGCGCCTGCTGAAGGTGCCGTGCTTCGTGCGGCCGATGGATTCCCATTACTGGGCCCAACCGGTCGAAGGCTTGTTCGCCACCGTCGATCTGAAAACCGGCAAGGCGATCGACGTCATCGACACCGGAATCGTGCCGGTGCCGGCAGGCGGCTGGGGCTACAACGAACCCGAGATCGCAGCGCGCGGGCCGCTGCGTCCGGAGACAAAGCCGGTCAGCCTCGTCCAGCCCGGCGGCGACAACATCACGACGGAAGAAGGCCGCTACGTCTGGGACATCTGGCGCTTCCACGTCCGCGCCGACATGCGGCCGGGCACGGTGCTGTCGATGGTCGAGACGCGCGACGGCGCGCGCTGGCGCTCAGTCGCGTATCAGATGCATCTATCCGAAATCTTTGTGCCCTACATGGACCCGGACCAGAGCTGGTTCTATCGCACCTACATGGACAGCGGCGAATACGGTTTTGGCAACCTGCTGAGCCCGTTGCGAACAGGCATCGATTGTCCTGCCTATGCGCGCTTCCTCCCCGTGACGCTGCCGCAGGATAACGGCGAGCCGATGGAGATTGCGGACGCGATCTGCCTGTTCGAACGCGCAACCGGCGATCCGGTCTGGCGTCATTACGAGCTCGTCGGACTCACGCCCGGCCAGGTGCGGCCGACCGTCGGCCGCCCCGCCAGCGAACTCGTGGTGCGTTCGGCCGCCTCGATCGGCAATTACGACTATCTCGTCGACTATGTCTTCCGTCAGGACGGCAGCATCCGCATCGCCATCGGCGCCACCGGCATCGACGCCACCAAGGGCGTGGCGAGCCGGTCGATGAAGGATGCGACGGCCGCCGCCGATACGCGCCACGGCACGCTGATCGCGCCCGGCCTGGTGGCGCCGTTCCACAGCCATTATTTCAACTTCCGACTCGATCTCGACGTCGACGGATCAGCCAACGACTTCATGCGCGAACGGCTGGTGCAGAAGGCGCTGCCGAAGAACTCGCCGCGGCGTTCGCTGTTTGAAGTCAGCCACGAGATGCCGGCGCGCGAGAAGGCGGCCCGCACCCGGATCGATCCGGCGTCACCCGCGCTTTATCATTTCGGCAACCACAACGTCGAAAGCGCGCTCGGCCATCATCCCGGCTACATGCTGATGCCGGAAGGCAGCTACGTGCATCCGTTGCTCGCACCCGACGATCCGCCGGTGCGGCGTAATTCCTATCTGCACTATCAGCTTGCAGTGACGCCCTACGCGCCGGCCGAGCGTTATGCCGGCGGACGCTTTGCCATGATGAGCAACGGATCGGATACGTTAGGCGCCTGGACCGCGCGCGACCGCCCGATCGCCAACCGCGACATCGTCGCCTGGTACACGGTCGGCTTCCACCACATCACGCGCATGGAGGACTGGCCTGTGATGCCGACCCACTGGTTCGGTTTTTCGCTGATGCCGCACAATTTCTTCGCCAGCAATCCGGCGATGACGATAAGGGATACAAAGTAGGAGGCCGAAATCCGCTGTCGTGCTTGCCGCACTTCCGAAATGGGCCTGGCAACGAGACGTGCGGCGAACGCCCTTCGAAGTAACCAAGGTTCTCCGAAAGGCGCTGCAGGATTTTAGGAGATCTTGGGGAGCACCGGCTTATAAGGGGCGCCAATCATACGATAAGCGATGTCGAGCAAGAAGAAGGAGGAGAACCCGCCCGAGGCGGAATCAAGCTGATCGATCGTCAGCTCGCGGGCTTCAGTGTTCAGGTCAGTCATTTCAGTGTTCAGGCTTGTCATTTCAGTCTCTCTTGTCATCGGTGGAGGAACCGTTCCCGCCACCAGTACGGCGGCAGGTGTAGAACGCGACATTCCAGGCCGATGTGTCGGCCGTCACGTTTCAAATGAGGCAGTTGCTCACAGATCCTGCCGGGTCAGCCGTCCATACGGCGCCGCCGTCCGCGCAAGCGCCTTCTTCGCGGGCTCGCCGCCCGTCAGCGCCATCACCGACACCGCCACCACGCGATCGACGATCGCCTGCACGTCGTTGAGATCGCATTGGCCTTCCGACAATTTGGTCAGCCGCTCTTTTTCCCGGATCGTGTGGTGCGACATCGCCAGCGCAAAATGCAGCCCCCAATAGAGTTCGGCATCGTCGCGGCCGGGCAGGGAGCGGCGCATCGCGGCGACGAATTTTCGCAGATGATCGACTTCGCGGTTCTTGATGCGGCGGATCGGCGGCACCGATTCAATCGACGCGCGGATCATGAAGCGCGCCGCGGTCGAGCCCTCGCGGTCCGGACCAAGACAGCCGCGCAGGGTCGGGCCGACCAGCGCGTGCATGATGGTCTCGACCGGGGCGCGGCCGCCGCCTTGTTCTTCCGCCGCCTTCAATTCGTTGAGCCGCTCGCGGTTGGTGGCGAGGCTGCGGGTCACGAACAGTTCGGCGATCAACTCGTCCTTGGAGCCGAAATGATAATTCACCGCCGCAAGATTGACGTTTGCCTCGGCAACGATGTCGCGCAGCGTCACATCGCCAAAGCCGCGATCGGCGTAGAGCCGTTCGGCGGCGGCGAGGATGGCGGAGCGGGTATGATCGGACGCCATATCTGATCCCCCGTTGGGGAGTTGCATTTCAAACGTGTGTATGAAACTATCGTTTGAAGGGCAAAAGTCAATCCACCTTCGCTTCCGGCAGCAGCAAATCTCTTGCGGCGGGAGAGGGGTGGGCGGACAGTGCCGTCAAAGCATTCAAAAGCCAGCGATTATCCAGTGAAGGGAGCGTCCCATGGACTTCAATATGTCAGAGCGCCAGACCGAATGGCTCAACCGCGTCCGTTCGTTCATGAACACGCATATCCGCCCGGCGGTGCCGATCTACAAGCAGCAGGACGCGGAAGGTTCGCGCTGGAAGGTGATTCCGATCCTCGAGGATCTGAAGAAGAAAGCGAAGGCCGAAGGCCTCTGGAACATGTTCATGCCGCCGAATTCGCATGAAGACGACGAATTCCGCGGCGCGGGATTGACCAACCTGGAATACGCGCCGCTCGCCGAAGAAATGGGCCACATCGGCTTTGCCTCCGAAGTGTTCAATTGCTCCGCACCCGATACCGGCAACATGGAAGTGTTCATGCGGTATGCCACCAAGGAGCAGAAGCGGAAGTGGCTGCGGCCGCTGATGGACGGCGAAATCCGCTCCGCCTTCCTGATGACGGAACCGGCGGTGGCGTCGTCGGACGCGACCAATATCGAGACCCGCATCGAAAAGGACGGCAATCACTACGTCATCAACGGCCGCAAATGGTGGTCGTCGGGCGTCGGCGATCCTCGCTGCAAGATCGCGATCCTGATGGGCAAGACCGATCCGAAGGCCGCGCGCCATGCGCAGCAGTCGCAGATCCTGGTTCCGCTCGACACGCCCGGCATTACCGTCGAAAAGATGCTGCCGGTGTTCGGCTTCGACGATGCGCCGCACGGCCACGCCCAGGTGCTGCTGGAGAACGTCCGTGTTCCCGCGGAGAATATCCTGCTCGGCGAAGGCCGCGGCTTCGAGATCGCGCAGGGCCGTCTCGGTCCGGGCCGCATCCATCACTGCATGCGCACCATCGGCGTTGCCGAGGAGGCGTTGGAGAAGATGGTGAAGCGGCTGTCGTCGCGCACCGCGTTCGGCAAGAAGATCATCGAATATTCGATCTGGGAGCAGCGTATCGCCGAAGCCCGCACCGATATCGAGATGAATCGCCTGCTGTGCCTCAAGGCCGCCGACATGATGGACAAGGTCGGCAACAAGACCGCGCAGCTCGAGATCGCCATGATCAAGGTGGCGGCGCCCAACATGGCGCTGAAGATCATCGACAACGCGATCCAGGCCTATGGCGGCGGCGGCGTTTCCGACGATGCGGGACTCGCCAAGGCTTACGCCGGCATTCGCACGCTGCGCCTTGCCGACGGTCCGGACGAGGTGCACAATCGCGCCATTGCCAGACTTGAACTTCGGAAGTATGCAAACACGTCGCACTAACTAACGGGAACGCGCACGGATGGCGCTCCCCAAAGGAAACTAAGAAATCTCAAGGGAGCGTCATCGTGGCGGACGGCGTCAGGAAAGACGAAGAGTTCTCGGGCACCAAGGAAGTCGAGGAGCGTCATCGGATCGATGAGAAGCGCCTCGACGGCTGGATGCGCGAAAACGTCGAAGGCTATCAGGGACCGCTGACCGTCCTGCAATTCAAGGGCGGCCAGTCCAACCCGACCTACCGGCTCGATACGCCGGGGCGATCCTATGTGATGCGCCGCCGGCCGTTCGGCAAATTGCTGCCGTCGGCACACGCGGTGGATCGCGAATTCCGCGTCATCGCCGCGCTGAGCAAGCAGGGTTTTCCGGTCGCGAAGGCCTATGCGCTCTGCACCGACGATGCCGTGATCGGTTCCTTCTTCTACATCATGTCGATGGAAGAGGGGCGGGTGCTGTGGGATCCCTCGCTGCCGAACCAGACGCCTGATGACCGCCGCAAGATTTTCACCAGCAAGATCGAGACGCTGGCCAGGCTGCATATCTTCGATCCGCAGGCCATCGGGCTTGGCGATTTCGGCAAGCCCGGCAATTATTTTGCGCGGCAGGTCGATCGCTGGACCAAGCAATACCGCGCGTCCGAGACCCAGCACATTCCGGAATTCGAGAAACTCGCCGAGTGGCTGCCGAAGACCGTGCCGGAACAAAAGCGCGTTTCGATCGTCCACGGCGACTATCGCCTCGACAATATGATCTTCCATTCGACGGAGCCGCGGGTGCAGGCGGTGCTGGATTGGGAATTGTCGACACTCGGCGATCCCATGGCGGACTTCACCTATCTCTTGATGCAATGGACCATGCCGGGCCTCGCCAACGCCGATCTCAAGGCGTTGAACATTCCGAGCATGGAAGCGGCCGCCAAGATCTATTGCGACGTCACCGGCAGCGACGTTCCCGACCTGAACTGGTACTTCTCCTACAATCTGTTCCGCCTTGCCGGCATCACGCAGGGTATTGCCGGCCGGATCCGCGACGGCACCGCGGCCAACGCCAAGGCCGTCGAGTCGGCGAAGCGCACCGTGCCGCTGTCGCAGCAGTCCTGGGAATACGCGCAGAAGGCCGGCGCGAAATAAATTGATTTGAGCATGGCGCGCTCCATTCGGATCGCGCCATGTTTCGTTGTCGGGGCCGGCCGGGAAGCCAGGCGCTGCCGCATCATCGCCTGGAAATCGACGTGGCTCTCTCCCCAAATATCCGCGGCAGCCTGATCATGGCCACCGCCATGGCGGCCTTCACGATCAATGACTCGATCACCAAGGCGGTATCGGCGGAAATCAATTTCGGCCAGGTCATGCTCGTGCGCGGCTTGTTTGCGATCGTGCTGATCGCAGCTCTCGCGATCCATCAGCGCGCGTTGCGCCCCTTGGGCACGGTGATGATGAAGCCGGTGGCGCTGCGCGTCATAGGCGAGGTCGGTGGCACGATCTCGTTCATGGCGGCGCTCACCCATCTGCCGCTGGCCAATACTTCCGCGATCTTCCAGGCGCTCCCGCTCGCCATCACGCTTGGCGCGGCGCTGGTGTTTCGCGAGCCGGTCGGCTGGCGGCGCTGGCTGGCGATCGCGGCCGGCTTCATCGGCATGCTCATCATCGTGCGGCCGGGAATTTCGGGCTTCAACCAGTTTTCGCTGTTCGCGCTGGTCTCGGTGGCGTTCTGTGCGCTGCGCGATCTCTCGACCAAGAAAATACCCGCGCAGATCCCCTCGCTGTTCATCACGCTGCTGATGACCGTGACCGTGACGGCGGCCGGCGCGGTCATCCTGCTTCCGCTCGGCGGCTGGACGCCGCCTTCCGGTCGCGTGCTCGGCATGCTGGCGCTGGCGGCCGTGCTGGTGCTGATCGGTTATCAATGCATGATCGTGGCGTTGCGATCGGGCGATATCTCGGCGGTGGCGCCGTTCCGCTACTCCGCGCTGCTGTGGGCCATGCTGCTCGGTTATCTCATGTTCGGCGACAAGCCTGACGGCATGATGCTGCTGGGCGCTGCGATCATCGTCTCGTCCGGCCTCTACGCGTTCTACCGCGAACGCGTCCGTGCCCGGCCGGTGGCGGCAACCACGTCAGGCATCCCGCCGGACGGGTTGTGAGCGGCCTGTCTCCCGTTTGGCGCGACGCTATTATGCCAGCCGGTCAACCCTACCCGGCGCGGGCCTCGAATATCCGGCTAGCGGCCGAACGGCATTCTTGCTTTAACTGGCGGGATGGCGTGTGGCGTGGAGTATTGATGATGACCAAAGCGATTGAACACATCGTGGCCGGCTATTCGACGCTCAAGAATCGAAAAGCGCTGGAGGAGATACGCGACCACCGCAGGCGGCTGTTGAACGACTACCGCATGCGCAGTGGTTCGGGCATGAACTTCGACTGGATCAACGCCGAGATTCAGGATGAGATCGGCGTCGTCGAGGATGCGCTGTCGAAGCTTGGGGATGAGCCACATACCCCGACCTAGACGTCGAATTTAACGCGCATCGGGACCGCCAGGCCTGCTGTTGCGGCAGGTGACGTGTTCGCGCGTCCGGTGCGGCTATCATGTCAGGTATACCGACGGGCTGTGAGCGTGGCTTTTGGCTCTGCTGCGCGCTACAGAGAATTGCCGCGCAAAACGAATGCTTCAATCAAGACTGCGGCCTTTGCTCCAAGACGAGGAATCCCAATGAAAGCTGCCTTCATTGAACGGCACGGCGGGCCCGAAGTTCTGAAGTTCGGCGAGATGCCGGATCCGGTGGCTGCACCCGGCGAGGTCGTGGTCGATATCGTCGCCGCCAGCGTCAATGGCGCCGACTGGAAAGTCCGCGACGGCAAGTCGGGTCAGCTTGCGCATTTCCCCTATATTCTCGGCCGGGATTTTTCCGGCGTCGTTTCAGCCGTTGGCGAAGGTGTCAGCGACTTGCGTGTTGGCGACGAGGTGTTCGGCGTCTGCGACGTCGGGCAGGAGGGCGCCTATGCCGAGAAGATCGCGATCAAGGCGGCCATCGTCGCGAAAAAGACCGATCGTCTGTCGCATGTCGATGCCGCGGCACTGGCGCTGGCCGGATTGACCGCGATTTGCGCTGTCGAAGACACGCTCAAGCTGAAGGCGGGTGAGACGATCCTGATC
>JBOHIT010000232.1:0-13256 GCA_050726155.1 Bradyrhizobium sp. | reverse complement strand
ATAGAGCACGTCGTTGCCGGTGTTGAGCATGCGATAGACACCGGGCGAGGTCGGTGCCAGCCGCACCGCGTTTTCGATCGCGGCATGGCCGACCGACAGCGGGCCTTCGGCCACGGCCTCCGTGGCGTCCTCGGCGGCTTCCGGCAGGCGCGCCTCATCCTCTTCCTCAAGCCCTGACGTCGCCGGATCGACATCGGCGGAGCCGAGGTCTTGTGGCGGGACGTCCGGCTGGGAACCCCGCCGTGGCTTGCGTGGGGACTTTGACTGGCTGCTGGAATCGGGATGATCGGTAGAATCGTGATCCATGGGCCTAAATTAAGCGCTGCAAGGCGGCATCGCCAGCGGGGCTGGGACATCGGCCAACCGCCCCCGGTAACACATTCTTAAGAATGATGATCGGGCGGTAACCGGGCTTAACAACCCTTTAACTTAAAACTCTCGATAAATCTTACGGGAAAAAAGTGGAATTCCGTAACCAGGCCGGCCCCTTGCCGGCAGGTCGCGGCCGTTGCGTGGAGTTGAGTGATGGGCAGCTTTGTTTTGCGGGCGCTGGTGCTGGTCGCCGCAGCCTGGACGATGTCGGCGCAGGCCGCCGATATGAATTACGGCTCGCGCGCGCCCTACACCGTCAATCAGCCGCTCAACGCCTATAGCTGGGCCGGTCCCTATCTCGGCGGCAATCTCGGCTATGCCTGGGGCTCGGTCGCCAACAATCCGACCAAGCCGTCGGGCTTTTCGGGCGGCGTTCAGGCCGGCTACAACTGGCAGAACGGGCCATGGGTGTTCGGTGTCGAGGGTGACGTCCAGGTCACCGGCGCCGAGGAAACCTTCGCGCCGTGGAAGTTCTCCAATCCGTGGTTCGGCACGCTGCGCGGCCGGGTCGGCTACGCGCTCAACAATGTGATGTTCTACGGCACCGGCGGTCTCGCCTTCGGCGAACTGCGCGCCACCACGTTCGGCCTGTCGGAATCCCACACCACGGCGGGCTGGACCGCTGGCGTCGGCGCCGAAATGGGTTTTGCGCCGAACTGGAGCGCCAAGGTCGAATATCTCTATGTCGACCTCTCCAACACCAATTTCGTCGTCACCGGCGCATCGAACGGCTACCGCTTCGGACTGGTCCGCGCCGGCGTGAACTATCGCTTCTGAGAACAAGAAAACATCTCATCCAGCCTCCCGGCGGCAGCCAGCCGCCGGGATTTTTTTGCGTCATGAACAGGGTGCGGCCCGAAGCCCGGAGCGTTTTCCAGCGAAGTGGACACCGGTTCGCGTCAAGAAAATGCGTCAAATCAAGAATCTAGAGCCCCGTTCCGATTCCATCGGAACGGAAAAGGCTCTAGAACTTCGGAATGCAGCCGGGGCAGCCAAGTCTGACCGCGTTGGGCGCCGCCCGCTTGCGCGCGGCGCATCAGGTGCTGGATGGTGCATCGATCCTGTCGGATCCGCTGGCGCTGCGCATTCTCGGGGACGATATCCAGATCTCGCTCGACCACGCGCGGGCGCATACGTCCGGGCCACGGTTGCGCTGGTTCATCGCTGCGCGGTCGCGGATATCGGAGGAAGCGCTGACGGAGGCGGTGAATAAGGGCGCAACGCAGCTCGTGGTGCTCGGCGCCGGGTTCGATACGCTCGGCTACCGGACGCCGTTTGCGGATCGCTTACGAATGTTCGAGGTGGATTTTCCCGCCACCCAAGCCCGCAAGCGCGAGATGCTGGCCGCTGCCGGAATTTCCGTGCCGGACACGCTGACCTATGTCGCGTTGGATTTCGAACGGCAGACATTGGCGGAAACGCTGGATGCCGCGGGCTTTGACGCGACGAAGCGCAGCTTCTTCAGTTGGCTCGGCGTCGTGCCTTATTTGACGGAGACGGCGGTGTTCTCGACGCTCGGCACCATCGCACAGCTCGAGGGCGGCGGCGAAGTGGTGTTCGACTATGTCAATCCGGCTGCGTCGGTTGCACCGGCTGGCCGCACCGCGCATCAGGCGCTCTCCGAAAAGGTAGCCGCAGCCGGGGAAAGCTTTCGGAGCTATTTCGACACGGCGGCGCTTTGCACGAAACTAGGCGCGACCGGTTTTCGGCATGTCGATGACATCGGCCCAGAAAGGATCGCCGTGCGTTTTTTCCCCGAGAACGAGCATAACGCACCGACGCGCGGCGGCCATATCATGCACGCCACCACGCTCTGAGAAGCGGCATCGCGCTCAGCTGAAATCTTCGCAGGCAAAAATTCAGTCCGCTTTCATTCGTGAACGTCAGCTCACGATGAAATCACCAGGTTGACCGCCTTGGGGCCCTTGCCCTTCTTGTCCGGTTCGACCTCGAATGTAATGCGCTGTCCTTCTGTCAGATCCTTCAATCCGGCCCGCTCGACGGCGGTGATGTGAACGAACACATCGCGGCCGCCATCATCGGGCTTGATGAAGCCGTAGCCGCGTTCTCCATTGAAGAACTTGACTGTCCCAGTCATGGCCATCGGGAAACTCCTCCCCCGTATTGCTCCGCCGCCACGCGCACTTCGCGTTGCAGCCGACCGGACATTCGCTGCCGGAAGCTTGGCCACCTGAACCGACCGGGTCACGCCACCGGTCAGCCTGGATTTTTATTAGGCCTTGATCACTCCGCCGCAACCATTCGCGGAAGCGGAACGTAAAGCCAGTCTCAACACCCTGAGCATAATACGGTTCCGCGCAAATTGACCATGGCTCAATCGCACTTTTCAGCCGAATGCACCGCTCAGGGTTTTGGCGTCTCGAGCCTGAAGCGGGCGGCGCCGCCCTGGCCGAGCGGCTTTTCCAATTCGGGTAAAATCGTCTTCAACTCGCCGGCCAGCGTCCATGGCGGATTGACGATCAGAAGACCGGTGGAGGTGAGGGGACCGCCGGCCTGCTGCGGCGCGACGCTGAATTCGAGCCGCAGGCATTTCCCGGCGGGCTTGCTGGCGTCGGCCACGGCGGCGACATGGCGCGCCAGGCCGTCGGTGATGCGCCGGCTCTTCACCGGGTACCAGAGCAGATAGCTGCCGGTCGGCCATTTCGCATAGGCTTCCGCAAAGCCGTCGGCCAACGTTTCGAACTCGTCCTTTTGCTCGAACGACGGGTCGATCAGCACCAGGCCGCGCCGCTCGTTCGGCGGCACGAAGGCCGGCAGAGCGGTCCAGCCGTCGAGATCGACCACGCGGGCCTGGGTGTCGCGGCGCAGCGCATCGATCAATTGCTTGTGCGCGTTGGGTTCGATTTCGCACGCCGTGATCCGGTCCTGCGGCCGCAGCAGCGCGCGTGCGATCAGGGGCGAGCCGGGATAGGCTTTCAGTTCGACCTTGGCGTTGAAGTCGGCCTTGGCGTTGAAGGCCCTGACGATGTCCAGATAAGGCGTCACCAGCGGCAACGCTTTCTCCGAGAACCGCGCCTGCATCACCCGCGCGATGCCGGTCAGCCATTCGCCGCTGCGGCGGGCCTCGTCGCCGGTGAGGTCGTAGCGGCCGGCGCCGGCGTGGGTGTCGATGACGCGGAAGGCGGCCGGCTTTTCCTGCAGATAGGTCAGCATCCGCACCAGCACGATGTGCTTGATGACATCGGCAAAGCCGCCAGCATGAAAGGCGTGTCGGTAATTCATGGGAGAGGGGTTACGACATCGGGCGAGAAAAGTAACCCACCGTCATTCCGGGTTCGATGCGCTCCGGAATGACGTGGTCCCTCAGCTTCCCCGCACCGGCGGCATCACCACCTCGTCGCGGCGGCAGGCACGGCGGTCGATTTCCTCGCAGGCGCGGAATTGCAGGTCCTTGCTCATGCAGACCCGGACCTCGCTGAGGCGCCGGCTGGTGCAGGTGACCGAGATCGCCGAACTGCTCAGGCCCGGATTGATCTTGATGAAGGCGGCCTCGATGGCGTCCGGGCTGATCGATTTCGACGCTGACAATTGCAGGAATTCCTCGGGGATCTTCACCGCTGCGCGGGCTTTGCGGATGTTCTCGAAATAGGCCCGCGCGCCGAGCCCCGAGCAGGTGCCGTGCTTGTCCCATTCGTTGAAGATCAGCCCGGGCGCCGGCATCAGGTCCAGCATCGACGACATGATGTTGCGATCGAGCCGCGGCGACGGCCGCTGGCAGTATTCCGGAAAGCCGCGCTCATATTGCGGCCACAAGCCGTGCACCACGAACGAAAACGGCCGCTCGCACTGGATCTGTGAACGGCCGCTGTTGCCGCGTTCGGAGGCGGCCTCGCAGAACGAGGGCGACCATGACAGGGACAGCACGTAGAAATCGAATTCGCCGGGAGCGTTCTGGCGGCGGTCCTGCGCGGCGGCGGTGCCTGCGGAGACCAGAATCAGCGCCAGCGAAATGAGCAGCCGCGAAACATTGACCGGTGGAAACATCAGTCGCTCCCTTACGCACAAGGCTTACTTGATCTGGGCCCGAGCCTAGCAGGGAACCGGAACATTTCAAGAACAAAAATGGCGGCAGACGGCAGGGCGTCTTGGCGCCGGACCGGGACGGAAAATTCAGCAGGGATCGCGTCAGCGATTTACGGCCGGGCGGCCTTGCAGCCGGGGTTATAGGCCCAGTTGCGGTCGAGCCCGGTGACGCACCATTCGACACCCTGGCCGAAGCCGGCAAAGCCGCCATCCTCGACGATCGAATAGTGCACGTTGCGCACCTTGCCGTCGCTCAGCATCACGTCGCCGGTGCAATAGCGGCGCGGAATGTTGTCGGATTGCCAGGGCCGGAACGCGGTTTCGTGGATCCGGCCATAGGCGGTGATGGTCAGGGGCGAATTCCAGAAGGTGCTTTCCTTCTCCTGGAATTGGGAAATGATGGTCGACAGGGCCGCTTCGCACTCTTTCACGCGGCCGTCGTATCGGGGGCCGGACAGCCCGAAGTTCAATTCCAGCGGATTGGCCGCCTCGGCCGCATGGCCAAATGCCAGTACGGCGAGCGCCGCAGCCAGGCCGAGTGTTTTCAACGATGTGAAGAGGGTGCGCATGGGAAATCCGCCGGTCATCCAACCTTCGGGACCGTGCCGCGAAGCCCGGACGAGGTCAAGTGCAACGCGGCAACACCTGCGGAGAGTTGCGCTTCGGCCGCTGCCCGTTCTTTTCATGGCCGCCGAGGCGCTTTAAGGTGCGGCCGAGCGAATGGAGTTTGCAATGCGAATCATAGCGGCCGCGGGCCTGGTTGCGATAAGTGGAATGCTGGCAGGTTCGCCGGCGCAGGCCGATTGGGTGCCGCCGTTCAAGGGCAATGACACCGGCGGGATCGTCGCCTATTCGCTGGCGACCCAGGCCGATGCGCGCCAGCTCGCGGTCGACCACTGCGCCGGGTACGGCAAGGTGGTGAAATTCCTCGCGGTCCAGGCCAATCCGGGCGGCTACGTTTCGTTCGCCTGCCGCTGGGTGCCCTACGGCACCAATGCCCGGCCGCTGCGTACGCTCTACTGAGCCGCACCACCACGCCCGAACCACGAAATCAGGGAGCGCGGGCATGACGCGTCAGCTTGCTTCATTCTGTTTGGCGTTGGCGCTGTCGGCGCTGCTGTCGGTGAACCATGCCGGCGCGGTCGACCTGCCGGTGCGGAAGGCCGGCCTTTGGGAAATGAAGGTGCTGCACACCGGCTCGCCCGCGCCCGAGATGACGATGCAGCAGTGCACCGACGAGACCACCGACAAGGATATGAGCACCTCGTTCTCGCCGATGGCCAAGGATATGTGCTCGAAGCAGGATATCCAGAAGACGGCAACCGGCTATGTCACCGATTCCGTCTGCGGCATCGCCGGTGTGTCGATCAAGTCGCGTGCGGAAGTGATCGGCGATTTCAACTCCGCCTACACCGTGAAGTCGACCTCGCAGACCGAGGGCGGCCCGGCCGGTGCGGCGCGCGACTCCACGACGACGATCCAGGCGAAGTGGCTCGGCGCGTGCAAGCCCGATCAAAAGCCCGGTGACATCATCATGCCCGGCGGCATGAAGATGAACATCAAGGACATGCAAAAACTGAAGGACCTGATCCCGAAGAGGTGACGAAGTCGCTTACACCGGCACCCTGACCGCCGCCCGCAAGCCCCCCATCGGACTGTCGCCGAGCGTGATGTCGCCGCCGTGCGAGCGGGCGATGTCGCGGGCGATCGCAAGCCCGAGGCCGGTGCCGCCCTCGTCCTGGTTGCGGGCGTCGTCGAGCCGCAGGAACGGCTTGAACACCTCTTCGCGCATCTCCACCGGGATTCCCGGGCCGTCATCGTCGATCGTGACCGTGAGATAGCGGTGGTCGCGATGGCCGGTGATTGAAATCGTGTTGGCGTGCCGCGCGGCGTTGGAGACGAGGTTGGCGAGGCAGCGCTTGAACGAAGCCGGTTTCACCGTCACCACCGGCAGGCCGTGGAACGCCACCGTCGTGGTATGGCCGTTGCGCTCGGCGTCGCTGCGCAATTCTTCCAGCGCCAGCGTCATGTCGGTCGGCTGCGCGATCTCGCCGCTGTCGCCGCGCGCGAATGCCAGGTAATCCTCCAGCATGCCCGACATCTCGTCGACATCCTTGCGCATGCCGTCGACCTCGGGGCTGTCGCCGATCAAGGCGAGTTCGAGCTTGAAGCGGGTCAGGATGGTGCGCAGATCGTGGCTGACGCCGGCCAGCATCGCGGTGCGCTGCTCGATCGAGCGCTCGATGCGCGCTTTCATTTCGAGGAACGCCTGCGCCGCGCGACGCACTTCGCGGGCGCCGCGGGGGCGGAAGTTCGGGGCTTCACGGCCTTTGCCGAAACTTTCGGCGGCGTCCGCCAGCCGCAGGATCGGCCTGATCTGGTTGCGCAGGAACAGCACCGCGACGATCAAGAGGATCGACGACGTGCCCAGCATCCAGAAGATGAAAATCTCCGAATTGGACGCATAGGCCGCACTTCGTTGCGCGAACACCCGCATCACGGCGTCGTCGAGCTGAATGCGGATCTCGACCAGGTTGGAATTGCCGACGGTGTCGATCCAGAACGGCCGGCCGATCTGGCGGCCCAACTGCACCGAGAGCGTCTGGTCGAGCAGCGAGAAGAACGGTTTGGGCCCGGGCGGCGGCATGTCGCCGACGGGAAGGAAATCGACCACCAGCTGCAGCCGCTGCCCGATGCGGCGCAGTTGCGCGCGGTCCTTGTCCTGCGGGAAACCCTTGTAGATGTCGATCAGGCTGGCGACGTCCTGCACCACCGCCGCTGACAGCCGCCGTGTCACCGTGTTCCAGTGCCGCTCCATGAACACGAACGCCACCACCGTCTGCAGGATCACCATCGGTACGATCATGATCAGCAGCGCGCGGGCATAGAGGCCGGTCGGCATCCAGCTCTTGAACGCGTTGCCCATCACGCTGTTGGCCGCGGAGACACGGCCCGCCGCGGTGCGGATCAGCGTCAGGCCGGTGTCGAGCGTGCTCATTTCAGGGCGATGCCACCAGGCGATAGCCGATGCCGCGCACCGCCTGCAGGAACAACGGATTGGCCGGATCTTTCTCGATCTTGCGGCGCAGCCGGTTGATCTGCACGTCGACCGCGCGCTCGTTGACGGTGCCGCCGCCGGTCAGCGCTGAGCGCGGCACGGTTTCGCCGGGGCTCAGGCTCAGGATGCGCAGCATTTCGCGTTCGCGGTCGGTGAGGTGGATGATCTCCTCGCCCTGGCGCAGTTCGCCGCGTTCGAGGTGATAGACGTAGGGCCCGAACGCAATCTGCTCCAGCGCCTCGACCGGCGGTGCCGCGGTGCGCTTGAGGATGTTGCCGATCCGCAAGACCAGTTCGCGCGGCTCGAACGGCTTTGCGACATAATCGTCGGCGCCGATCTGCAGGCCTTCGATGCGGGCTTCCGCCTCATGACGCGCCGTCAGCATGATGATCGGCACCGACGAGGAAGTGCGGATGAAGCGCGCCAGGTCGAAGCCGGTTTCGCCGGGCATCATGACGTCGAGGATTAGCAGGTCGAAATGCAGGCCGAGCAGCTTGGCGCGGGCATCGGTGGCGCTCGCCGCGGTGGTGACGCGATAACCCTCGCCGGACAGGAAGCGCGACAGCAGGTCGCGGATCCGGCGGTCGTCATCGACCAGCAGCAGATGCGGCGCGTCGTCGGCCATTTGCCGCGTCCGCAACGTGGCCGCCGCGATGGTTGCTCCCTGTGGCACGGTCACTCCCTTGGCTTTTTTCCACTGCCGAAGATCGTCTCCAGCACCTTGTCGGGATCGTCGCGATCGATCATCGAGCGCAGGAATTGCCGCACCACTTCCTGGCCGGCGGGATCGATCTCCTGCACGGCGCGGTTGATGCGATCGGTCTGCAGCCCGGCGAGCTTGCCGACCAGGGCCTCGCCCTTTGGCGTGGCGTAAAGAAGGCGCTGCCGGCGGTCGTTATTGCCGGTCTTTTGCACGATATAGCCTTCGTCGAGCAGCTGCTTGAGCACCCGGCCCAGCGATTGCTTGGTGATGCGCAAGACATCCAGGAGATCGGCGACCTTGAGGCCGGGATAGCGGTGGACGAAATGCATCACCCGGTGATGGGCGCGGCCGAACCCGAACGCCTCGAGTTCATGGTCGGCATCGCCGACGAAGTCGCGATAGGCGAAGAACAGCAGCTCGATGATATCCCAGCGCAAATCGCCCGTGCGCGGGGCGGCAGACGCGGCGTCGCCCCCCTTCGAATCGGGGTCGCCGGGTGGCCTCGAGAAATTTATGTCAGTCATATTGACATATCTTGGGTTCAATGTTACAAAACTGCCAGCCACGGCGAAACTTTAAGTCGTTTCGACCTTGGCGACATTTCAGGCGGCCGGAAAAGCCAGCGATGGCGGCAACGGCCGCGAATTGGACTACCGTGCGATTGTCGAGCGGCATTTGCGCAAACATACTGGACTTCGGCATTCCGCAAAAGCATGTCCTGTGGGCGTGTTGGCGATGGAGACCGGCTACGAAGCAGGTAGCTGACGTCCGGACCAAATCAAGCCAGCAGGCCGGAACATACAGGCCGGCGCAGGATCGCGTCGATTCGGCCGAAGCTGGAAGCAAGGGCGGGAAGCGAGCAAATGAGTTTGAAATTCGAAATCCGGCCTACGCCGACACCGACGTCCGAACAGGACCGCACGGCAAGGCTCGTGGACCCCGGCTTCGGCCGGATCTTCACCGATCACATGGCGATCGTCCGCTACAACCAGGCCAAGGGCTGGCATGACGCGCGTGTCGAATCGCGCGCCAATTTCCCGCTCGATCCGGCCGCCGCCGTGCTGCATTACGCGCAGGAGATTTTCGAAGGCCTCAAGGCCTACAAGCGCGACAATGGCGTGAACCTGTTCCGCCCCGATGCCAATGCCAGGCGCTTTCGCAGTTCGGCCGAGCGCATGGCGATGGCGCCCATCCCCGAGGATGTCTTCATCGAGGCGGTCGAGCAGCTCGTGCGCATCGACAGCGCCTGGATACCCGGCGGCGAGGGCAGTCTTTATTTGCGGCCCTTTATGATCGCGAGCGAGACCTTCCTCGGCGTGAAACCTTCCTCCGAATATATCTTCGCCGTCATCGCCTCGCCGGTCGGCTCCTACTTCAAGGGCGGACCCGCGCCGGTCTCGATCTGGGTGTCGGAGAACTACACGCGCGCCGCGATCGGCGGCACCGGCGCCGTCAAATGCGGCGGCAATTACGCAGCGTCCCTGCGCGCGCAGGCCGAGGCGATCGATCACGGCTGCGACCAGGTGGTTTTCCTCGACGCGGTCGAGCGCCGCTATATCGAGGAACTCGGCGGCATGAACGTATTCTTCGTGTTCGACGACGGTTCGTTGCTGACGCCGCCGCTCGGAACCATCCTGCCCGGCATCACCCGCGATTCCATCATCGCGCTGGCCAGGGATTCCGGCCTGCGCGTGCGCGAGGAGGCTTATACGATCGAGCAGTGGCGCAGCGATGCCGCCAGCGGCAAGCTGAAAGAGGCTTTCGCCTGCGGTACGGCGGCCGTGATCTCGCCGATCGGCAAGGTGTGTTCGACAAGCGGTGATTTCCTGATCAGCGGCGGTGCGGCCGGCGCCGTCGCCATGGGCATGCGCAAGAAGCTGGTCGACATCCAGTACGGTCGCGCGGAAGACCCGCACGAGTGGATCCGAAAGGTCCTGTAACCGGCGGAATTATTCCGCCGCGTCTGAGACAAGCAGCGTTTCCTTGAAGTGAGCACGGTGCCTGCGCGCCGCGTGGAGTCGCGCGCCTGCGCGATTGATGAAAATTGTGGAGAGAAGCCATGGGAGTTTCGTTCGACAAGATCGATGGCGTCATCTGGTACGACGGCAGGCTGGTGCCCTGGGCCGACGCCAATGTCCATCTGCTGACGCATGGATTGCACTATGCGAGCTGCGTGTTCGAAGGCGAGCGCGCCTATGGCGGCAGGGTGTTCAAGAGCACGGAGCATTCCGAGCGGCTGAAGAACTCGGCCCTTATCCTCGATTTCGAGATCCCGTATTCGGTCGCCGAGATCGATGCCGCCAAGCAACTCGTGATCGACAGCAACAGTCTGCCGGATGCCTATCTGCGCCCGATCGCATGGCGCGGCTCGGAGATGATGGGCGTGTCGGCGCCGTCAAACACCATCCATCTCGCGATCGCGGCCTGGGACTGGCCGAGCTATTTCGATCCGGCCGTGAAGCTGAAGGGCATCCGCATGTGCCTTGCCGAATACCGGCGTCCCGATCCGGCGACGATCCCGGCGATGGCGAAAGCGTCCGGCCTCTACATGATCTGCACCATCAGTAAGCACAAAGCGGAGCGCGCCGGCTATGCCGATGCGATGATGCTGGACTGGCAGGGGCGGGTCGCCGAATGCACCGGCGCCAACATCTTCTTCATCGGGGACGGCAAGATCCACACGCCAATCGCCGACTGCTTCCTCGCCGGCATCACCCGCGCCACCGCGATCGACCTCGCGAGGCGCCGCGGCATCGAGGTGATCGAACGCCGCATCATGCCGGACGAACTCGCAGGCTTCACCGAGTGCTTCATCACAGGCACCGCCGCCGAAATCACCCCGGTAGGCGAGATCGCCGACTGGAAATTCACGCCCGGCAAGATCTCGGAGCAACTGCTCTCGGATTTCGCGGCCGAAGTGCAGCCGAAGGGCAACGCCGCCGCGGCGTGAGGCGGCTGTTTTCCCCTCTCCCCTTGTGGGAGAGGGTGGCACGGACGCGGAGCGTTCGTGACGGGTGAGGGGTCTGTCTCCTCGGACGCAGACCTTTAGCTTGGATATATACCCCTCATCCGGCGCTTCGCGCCACCTTCTCCCACAAGGGGAGAAGGAAGAAGGTGGACAGGTTGCCCGGCAGCGCCCCGGCTGGTACCAACGCCGCCATGAACGACAAACCCAAAAAGCCCCAGAAACTGAAGGCGCGGCTGCCGCGCGGGCTGGAAGATCGCGGCCCGGCCGCGATCTCCGCGACGCGGCAGATGGTCGAGAAAATCCGCGAAGTCTATGAGCGCTACGGCTTCGAGCCGGTGGAAACCCCGGCGATGGAGTACACCGACGCGCTCGGCAAGTTTCTGCCCGACCAGGACCGGCCGAACGAGGGCGTGTTCTCGTTCCAGGACGATGACGAGCAGTGGATCTCGCTGCGCTACGACCTGACCGCACCGCTGGCGCGCTACGTCGCGGAAAATTTCGATAGCCTGCCAAAGCCCTATCGCAGCTATCGCGCGGGTTACGTCTATCGCAACGAAAAGCCCGGCCCCGGCCGCTTCCGTCAGTTCATGCAGTTCGACGCCGACACGGTGGGCTCCGGTTCGCCGGCGGCCGACGCCGAGATGTGCATGATGGCGGCGGATACGATGGAAGCGCTCGGCATTCCCCGCGGCAGCTATCTCGTGAAGGTGAACAACCGCAAAGTGCTCGATGGGGTGCTTGAGGCCATCGGCCTTGGCGGTGAGGAAAATGCCGGCCGCCGTCTCACGGTGCTGCGCGCGATCGACAAGCTTGATAAATTTCCCGCCGACGAAGTTCGCAAGTTGCTCGGTCCCGGACGATGGGACGGCGGCGAAGAGGGCAAGGGCGATTTCACCAAGGGAGCCGGCCTTGGCTCTGATGATGCCGACATCGTTTTGGCGGTCACGCAAAAACGCGATGACTGGAAAGAGGCGATTGCAGCCGCGGACAGCTATCTCGCCAAGAGCGCAGTTGGTCAGGCGGGCGTCAGCGAGCTTGAAGAGATTGCCAAGTTGGTGACGGCATCCGGCTATGCGTCGGATCGCATCAGCATCGATCCTTCCGTGGTGCGCGGCCTCGAATACTATACCGGCCCGGTCTACGAAGTAGAGCTCACTCTCGAAACCAAGGATGAAAAGGGCCGCCCGGTGCGCTTCGGCTCGGTCGGCGGCGGCGGGCGCTACGACGGCCTGGTCTCGCGCTTCCGTGGCGAGCCGGTACCGGCGACCGGTTTTTCCATCGGCGTGTCGCGGTTGCAGGCGGCGCTGACGATGTTGGGCAAGGTCGATACCAAGCCGGCGTTCGGGCCTGTCGTGGTCACCGTGTTCGGCGGCGAGATCGCCGACTACCAGAAGATGGTCGCATTGCTGCGCAACGCGAATATCCGCGCCGAGCTTTATCTCGGAAACCCGAAGCACAGCCTCGGCCAGCAGATGAAATATGCCGACCGGCGCAACGCGCCCTGCGCCATCGTGCAGGGCTCGGACGAGCGGGCCAACGGCAAGGTGCAAATCAAGGACCTGATCCTTGGCGCGGGGCTGACCGAGATCAAGGACCGCGAGGAATATCTGAAGAAGCAGTCCGAGGCCCAATACGAGGTCGACCAGACCAGGCTCGTCGACGCCGTGCGCGAAGTTCTGGCGCGCCATGACGTGAAGTGGGGATAGCTATTCATTTGCGGCGTCATGCCCGGCCTTGTGCCGGGCATCCACGTCTTGTTTGATGAAGATCGTGGATGGCGGGGACAAGCCCGGCCATGACGAAAAGAAAAAACAACGAGGAGAGCAAGAATGCCCGAGATCACCGTGAGCATGGCCGCCGGCCGCACCGACGAACAGAAGGCCGGCATGATGCGTGACATCACGCAGGCGTTGGTCAAGAATCTCGGCGTCGATGCCGATGCGGTCGTGATCCAGATCAACGAAGCCCCGCTGGCCCACAAGATGAAGGGCGGCAAGACCTTCGTGGAGCGCGCGGCAGCAGCGAAGAAGTAGAGCTTTCGTCGTCCCCGCGAACGCGGGGACCCATAATCCCCGTCGTTTATTGTTGGAGCGCTTTGCTTCAACAAGGTT
>JBOHIT010000231.1:0-2623 GCA_050726155.1 Bradyrhizobium sp. | reverse complement strand
GCTTGTCCTCGGTGATCAGCGCGAATTCGAGTTCGCCGTCGGCCGTCCGCTGCCACAGCGGGCCGATCAGATGCAGGAATCCGGAAGTTTCGACGATTTTCCAGCCATCGGATTTGAGTTTCTCCGCGGTGGCCCTGGTCGTCATCTGATGCATTCCGTTTCCTGCAGGCGGTCATGTCCCGACGGTCATTTCATCAAACGCGGGAGTATTGTAGTCAAGCGCAATGACCCGCTCATTTGATGATGCCACCCGGCTGGATATCGCAGAGCTCTGCGCCGCGTTCAGGCGTGCGCCGACCGCCGAGGCGGCGCCGGCGCTGAAGCGGGCGGCGGTGGCCATTGCGCTCACCACCAGCGAGAGCGGCACCGCAACGGCGTTCCTGTTGACCCGTCGCGCGGCCAGCCTGCGCTCGCACTCGTCGCAATGGGCGCTGCCCGGCGGTCGCTGCGATCCCGGTGAGACGCCGGCCCAATCAGCGCTGCGCGAACTTCATGAAGAGGTCGGCCTGGAACAGGGCGAGGGCGATGTGCTGGGGCTGCTCGACGATTATCCGACCAGGTCCGGCTATCTGATCACGCCGGTCGTGGTGTGGGTGAGCACGCAGGCTGCGATCGTGCCAAACCCGGCGGAAGTGGATTCGGTTCATCGCATCGCGCTCGACACCATCGAACGGGAAGACGCGTTCAGCTTCACGACTATCCCTGAAAGCACGCGGCGCGTGATTCGTTTTCGCCTGGCCGGTCAGTTCATCCACGCGCCGACGGCGGCGCTGATCTATCAATTCCGCGAAGTGCTGGCAGGACGTACCACCCGCGTGGTCGAACTGGAGCAGCCGGTCTTTGCCTGGAAATAGGGAGAAAACAACAATGCGGATCTCGAAGAAATGGCTCGCAGCCGCCACCGCCATTGGTCTCCTCGCAGGCGTCGACGGCGCGGCCGCACAAAACTATCCGAACCGCGCGATCACGCTGGTGATTCCGTTTGCGCCTGGTGGCTCGACCTCGATCGTCGGCCGCGGCATCGCCGACAAGATGAGCGAACTGCTCGGCGAGAAGGTCGTGGTCGATAATCGTCCGGGTGCGGGCGGCACGGTCGGCACCAAGGCGGTCGCCAAGAGCGATCCCGATGGCTACACGCTGGTGCTGGGCTACACCGGCACGCTCGCGATCGGCCCCTCGCTTTACAAGAGCGTCGGATACGATCCGCGCAAGGATTTCGCGCCGATCGGGCTGATCGGCAATGCGCCGAATTCGCTGGTGGTCAATCCGTCGTTTCCGGCCAAGACCGTCGCCGAACTGATCGCCTATGCCAAGGCCAATCCCGGCAAGGTCAATTTTGGCTCTGCCGGCGCCGGCACGGCGAGTCATATCACCGGCGAATATTTCGCCCGCACCGCCGGGATTACGCTGGTGCACATTCCCTACAAGGGCACCGGCCCGGCACTGACCGACCTGTTGGGCGGCCATATCCCGATGGCGTTCGCGCCGATCCCGGCCTCGCACCCCAACGTCTCGGCCGGCAAATTGCGCGCGCTGGCGGTGACCAGCACGACGCGCTCGGGCCTGTTGCCGGATGTCCCGACCATGGTGGAAGCGGGCCTGACCGGGTTCGACGCGTCGCTGTATTACGGCCTCGCCGCGCCCGCCGGCACGCCGCGCCCGATCATCGACAAGCTCAACAAGGTGCTGCGCGAGGCGCTCGCCTCCGATGAGGTGAAGAAGCAGTTGGGCAATGACGGCACCGAGATCACACCTGGCACGCCGGAAGACTATGCCGATTTCATCGACAAGGATGAAAAGAAGTGGGCGCAACTGGTCAGGGCCAGCGGCGTCGAGCAGGAATGAGCGGAGTCTTGTCCTGACGCTCTAATTTTCCCGGCCCAGCTTGCGGCTGCTGGTGGCAGGCTTGGCCCTTGCTGCTGGTTTCGTTGTCGCGTCGGGATCCGGCTTTGGCGCCCGCGACACGTTGTCGTAGCAGGCAAATCGGGACTGCGTGTCGTGGAACAGCGAGCAATCGGGACGTTCGGCATGGGCGGGCGCGCTGAGCGCCAAAATGCCGGCAACGACGGAAAAAGCAGTAAGTCTCATGGCGCGCCTCCCTGATGGTCTGCCGGCGACGACCGATCCTGCCATCGATCCGGGGCCGGGATGAGGCGCGGACGTCGAATTTGAACGATTCAATTGCCATCTGACTTTGCTAAACAGATCGGATGAACACTCGACCGATTCGTCGCTGCCTGTGGCTGCCCGCCTTCGCGCTGCTGTTGGCCGCTCCGCCGGCCGTGGCGATCGATGCCGACACGCTTTCCTCGCCGGTCGCCGATGCGATGGCGCAGGCGGCCTCACCGCAGGCGATCGCGGAATACCGCCGCAAGCTGAAAGAATATCAGGAAGCCCGCGCCGCGTTCGAGGAACAGGCTGGCCCCTACTGGGCCTCGATCACCGAGAAACGGCGCGGCCGCAACGCCAAACGCCGCGAGCGCCAGCCGATCACGCTCGACGACTACGTGCTGACCCACCCGCCGCTCTATGCGGGGCCGAAGAAGCCGGTCGATCCGGCTCCGGAGCCTTCAGAGCCGCGTGAGCGCAAGCCGATCCCGGTCGTTGCCGACCTGCTCAAGGC
>JBOHIT010000230.1:0-4678 GCA_050726155.1 Bradyrhizobium sp. | reverse complement strand
CGACGGCGCCGACGCCATCGTGATGGTCGAGCACACCCAGCCCGCGGGGCCGCGGGCGATCGAAATCCGCCGCGCCGCGTCTGCAGGACAATTCGTGTCCTATGCCGGCTCCGACATCGCACGCGGCGAAGCGCTGCTGCGGGCCGGCACCATCATCGGTTCGCGCGAGATCGGCATGCTGGCGGCCTGCGGCATTTCGGAAGTAACCGTCGCGCGACGGCCGCGCGTCGCCGTCATCTCGACCGGCGATGAGTTGGTGCAGCCGGGTTTACCGCTGCGGCCTGCCGCGATCTACGACACCAACGGCGCGATCGTCACCGCGGCGATCACGGAGAATGGCGGCGAGGCCGCGTTTCTCGGCGCCATTCCGGACGACGAAGCGCTGCTCGAATCTGCGATGCGCCGCGCGCTCGAGACCAGCGACATGCTGGTGCTCTCGGGCGGTACGTCCAAAGGCGCGGGCGATGTCTCGCATCGCATTATCTCCCGGCTGGGCAAGCCCGGCATCATTGCGCATGGCGTCGCGCTCAAACCGGGCAAGCCGCTATGTCTCGCCGTTTGCGACGGCAAGCCGGTGGTGATCCTGCCAGGATTTCCGACCTCGGCGATGTTCACCTTCCACGACATGATCGTGCCGGTGCTGCGGCGCATGGCGGGCCTGCCGCCGCGTTCCGACGCCAAGGTCAGCGCCAAAATCCCGGTGCGGATTGCCTCCGAACTCGGGCGCACCGAATTCGTGATGGTGTCGTTGGTCGAGGGAACGGACGGCCTGATCGCCTATCCCACCGGCAAGGGGTCCGGCGCGATCACGTCGTTCGCCCAGGCCGACGGCTTCCTGCGCATCGATGCGCTGGCCGACCAGATGCCTGTTGGCACCGAGGCCGAGGTGACGCTGTTCACGCCGCACGTGCGGGTGCCGGATCTCGTCATCGTCGGCAGCCATTGCACCGGGCTCGATCTGGTCACCGCACCGCTGGCGCGTGCGGGTCTTTCCGTGCGATCGATCGCCGTCGGCAGTCTCGGTGGCCTCGCGGCGGCCAAACGCGGCGAATGCGATTTCGCGCCGATCCATCTGTTCGATGACAAGACCGAAACCTACAACACGCCCTATCTCGCCGACGGACTTGAACTGGTGCCGGGCTGGCGGCGGATGCAGGGCATCGTGTTCCGCAAGGGCGATACGCGCTTCGAAGGCCTGAGCGCCGAGGCCGCGGTGCGCGCGGCACTCGCCGATCCCGCTTGCATCATGGTCAACCGCAACCAGGGCGCCGGCACCCGTATCCTGATCGACCGCCTGCTCGCAGGTGCCAGACCCGACGGTTACTGGAATCAGCCGCGCTCGCACAATGCGGTCGCCGCGGCCGTGGCGCAGCATCGTGCCGATTGGGGCATGACCATCGCGCCGGTGGCCCATGCGTCGGACCTGGGTTTCATTCCCTTCGCCGAAGAGCATTATGATTTCGCGCTGGTGACGGCGCGCAAGCAGCGGGCGGCAGTGCAAGCCTTTCTCGACGCGCTGGCGTCAGAGGAGGGTCGCGCGGCGCTGGCAAAGGCCGGGTTCAGACCGGCCTGAAAAAACAGGGCGGGGACGCGATGGCAAGACCTCTGTCGATTGCAATCGTGGGCGCGGGCATGGGTGGCCTCGCGTCCGCCGCCGCCCTGCGGCGGGTTGGAATCGACGTCACTGTTTATGAACAGGCATCGCAGTTCGTTCGACTGGGCGCCGGCATCCAGATCGGCTGCAACGCCATGAAGGTGCTGCGCGGGCTCGGGCTCGAAGCGCGGCTGCGCGGTCAGTCGTTTTACCCGCGGTCCTGGAACAACCGGGACTGGAAGACCGGCGAAGTCAAATTCGACATGATCTTCGGCGAGAGCGCGGAACAGAAGTTTGGCGCGCCCTATCTGCTAGCGCATCGCGGCGATTTGCATGCAGCGCTGGCGAGCGCCGTTCCGGACGAACACATCAGGCTGAGCCACAAACTGGTCGGGCTGGATGAGACTGGAGATGGTGTCCGGCTGTCGTTTTCCAATGGCGGGATAGCGATTGCCGACGCGGTGATTGGCGCGGATGGCATTCACTCGGTCGTGCGCGACATCCTGTTCGACACCTCGCCGGTGCACTTTACCGGGCGCATCGCCTACCGGACCACGTATCCCGCCGCACTGCTCGGTGGCGAACAAATCGACGACTGCACCAAATGGTGGGGAGAGGACCGCCACATCGTCATCTACTACGTCAAGCCTGACCGCAGCGAAATCTACCTCGTCACCAGCCAGCCGGAGCCGGAGTTTCGCATCGAGTCCTGGTCGGCCAAGGGCGATGTGCGGGAATTGCGCAAGGCGTTCGCGGGCTTCGATCGCCAGGTCGAGCAGGTCCTGGCCGCGTGCCCGGACGTGCACAAATGGGCGATCGTCGATCGCAATGCACTGGAGCGTTGGACTGACCGGAACGTCACGCTGCTCGGCGATGCCTCTCATCCGATGACGCCCTACATGGCGCAAGGGGCGGCGATGGCGATCGAAGACGCCGCCGTGCTGTCGCGCTGCCTCGATGGTGTCGAGCGCGAGGGCGTTGCGAATGCGTTTCGCAGGTTTGAAGCGACCCGCAAGGGGCGAACCGCGCGAATCCAGCAGACGTCGCGGACCAATACCTGGCTCAGCGGAAAGACCGATACCGATTGGGTCTATGGCTACGACGCCTGGACCGTGCCATTGGCGGCATGAGTCCGACGCTGCTCGGCCTCGTCGAGCGCGCGCCGGGCGGCAGGGGAAAGGATTTTCGGTTCCGCCGGCACTTCGACAAGATTGGCGCTGCCGGTCACCCATCGGGCAAACCGGTGCATGTCGGAGATAGACACCAGAATATCGAGGACGAAAATGATCGTCCGCGCGACTAGAACCACAACACCCCAGATAAATTCGATCATCGCGATGTCTCAACGCCGGGCGGACGCTCGGCGTTGAGTGGTCGCAGGGAGCGCCGATCTGGTTCAAGGCGATTGGAGTAACTATCGTGTCCCGGACGCGGTGCAGCGCATCTGGCGCTGCTCCGCAGAGCCGGGACCCAGGCTCTCAACCGCCATCCAGCGCCGCCAGCCGGTCCGCGTCCACAATGTCATCCCTGGTGTTGGCGTTGAAACACGGGTCGAGCGGCTCGACCGGCCAGGTCACGGTGGCGAGCCGGTAGCGCGCGGTCCAGCGGTCGATCTTCCTGACGTCCTCGACAACAAGCGCATGGCGGAGCTGTTCGCGCAACGCCACGCTCCATAGTCCGATCACCGGGTGCGACTGGCCGTCGGAGGCCGCGACCGCGAGCTCGGCATTCTCGTCGCGCAGGGCGCCGACGAGGCGCGAAACCAGATCCCGCGGCAGGAACGGGCAGTCGGCGGCGGCGCTCAGCACCCATTTGACCTCGGGCCGGTTGGCGGCGGCCCAATCGAGGCCTGCAAGAATACCCGCCAACGGTCCGGGGAAATCGGCGACGCCGTCGGGGATGACAGGCAGTCCGAAGGCGGCAAAGCGAGCGGGATCGCCATTGGCGTTGAGTAGAAGCCCGTCGCATTGCGGCTTCAGTCGCGCGATCACGCGCTCAAGGATGGTGCGGCCGGCGATCGTGCGCATCGGCTTGTCGCCGCCGCCCATCCGCCGCGCCAGGCCGCCGGCGAGCAGCACGCCGGGAATCGTCAGCGCGGCACTTGCCGTCGCCTCAGTCATCGCGTTCGCCCTTGCGCTTGTGACGGGCGGATTCCTCTTCGACGAATGCAAGATTCTGGTCGTAGACGATACGCTCCTGCCCCGACAGCGCGATGAATCGTTTCCCCCGGGCGCGCCCGACCAGCGTCAATCCGACCTGGCGCGCGAGATCGACGCCCCACGCCGTAAATCCCGAACGCGACACCAGGATCGGAATCCCCATCCGCACCGTCTTGATCACCATTTCGGACGTCAGCCGTCCCGTGGTGTAGAGAATCTTGTCGCCGGGATCGACGCCGTGGCGGTAGATCCAGCCCGCGATCTTGTCGACGGCGTTATGGCGGCCGACGTCCTCGGTGTAGCAGACCGGCGTGCCCTGCTTGCACAGCACGCAGCCATGGATCGCACCGGCTTCGAGATAGAGCGACGGCATGGTGTTGATCGCATGCGTCATCTCGTAGAGCCACGAGGTGCGCAATTCCGCCTTCGGCAATGCGACGCTTTCGACCGCCTCCAGCAGGTCGCCGAACGCGGTGCCCTGCGCGCAGCCCGAGGTCTGCGTGCGCTTCTTCAGTTTGGCCTCGAAATTGGTGTGGTGCTCGGTGCGCACGACCACTACCTGCAGGTCGTCGTCATATTCGACCTCGGTGACGACGTCGTCGTATTTCAGCATGTTCTGGTTCAGGAGATAGCCGAGCGCCAGATATTCCGGATAGTCGCCGATCGTCATCATGGTGACGATCTCCTGCGCGTTCAGATACAGCGTCAGCGGCCGTTCCACCGGCACCCTGATATCAACGGTTGCCCCGGTTTGATCGGTCCCGGTGACGCGCTCGGTCAGCCTGGGATCGTCTGGATTGGGCACGATCAGGGGGACGGGGGCTTTATCGATCTTCATCATGTGGGTCAGGTTAGCATGACTTTGGGTGCCGACTGATATAAGCACCGGAAAAGACTAGTCACCACCTGGCCCGTCATGGCCGGG
>JBOHIT010000229.1:0-11231 GCA_050726155.1 Bradyrhizobium sp. | reverse complement strand
GAATGGTCCGGTCGCTGAAACATCGATCATTCATCGAAGCCGCGATATCCTACGGAGGAGGAGACAGCTACGTCATGGTTCGGCATCTCTTGCCGCAGATCGTGCCGATCCTAACCGTTGTGGCGACACTTCAAGTCGCGCAAATGATCCTGCAGGAGGCCGCGCTCTCATTTCTGGGGCTGGGATTGCCACCGCCGGCGCCGACATGGGGCAACATACTGGCAGAAGGACGCGACAGAATGTTCGGAGCTCCCTGGATTGCCAATTCTGCTGGCGTTGCAATTATCATGATCGTTTTCGGGATAAACATGTTCGGAAATGGCTTGCGGGAATTCCTCGATCCGCAGGCCAAACAGCGATGAGCGTCACCGCGGAACCAGCGTTTGGCCTAGCTGGAGCGACGAGTAGCACGCCGCTTCTCAGCGTCGAGAATTTGAGTGTAGTGTTCCGTTCGGGAGCGGGCTCCGTTCGCGCGATCGAAGACGTCAGCTTCGAGGTGCAGCAAGGCCAGGTGCTCGGTATTGTTGGGGAGTCAGGGAGCGGCAAGAGCGTGACCGCACTGTCTTTGCTGAGGTTGATATCGAGGGATCTGGCGGAGATTTCATCGGGCAGCGTCTGGTTTGGAGGACGTGACCTGGTGCAATTGCCCGAACGAGAGCTGCGAAAGGTCCGCGGCCGCGAGATCGGGATGATCTTTCAAGAGCCCATGACCTCACTCAATCCTATTGCCAGCATCGGAAATCAACTCAGGGAGCCCTTGCGTTTGCTCCTCGGAATGAGCTTCGCAGATGCCACACGTCGGGCTGAGGAATTGCTCGACCTGGTTGGTATCCCTCAACCCCGCAAGCGGATGGCGCAATATCCACATGAGCTGTCCGGTGGTATGCGCCAGCGGGTGATGATCGCGATGGCGTTGTCATGCGAACCGAAGCTTCTCATTGCCGACGAACCCACCACGGCGCTCGATGTGACCACTCAGGCTCAAATTCTCGATCTGTTGAGGTCGCTGCAAAGCCGTCTCGGACTCTCCATTATCCTGATTACGCATGATCTGGGGGTAATCGCGCAGTTCGCCGACCGGGTGCAAGTAATGTACGCCGGGCGAGCGATCGAGCAGGCTGCCGTTGCAGAGATATTCCGGCAGCCGGCTCACCCGTACACCGAGAGGCTGCTCAGAATCGTTGCCGATCTGGAAACCGAGTGCGACCGCCTCACCAGCATTGAAGGGACAGTGCCGCCTCCCCATGAACTGCCGCCAGGATGCGCGTTCGCCCCACGTTGCCCGCACGCCGATAAAGCCTGCACGGCGACGCGGCCAGCGCTGAGCGCTGTCTCGGCAGACCGGCGCTGCGCTTGCGTAAGACCGCTTGGGTTTCCGCAGTTTGGGGGAGAGGCATGATACAACAACCGCTCGTCGTCGCAGAAGAGCTCTCCAAGGTGTTTGCGGCGAACGGCGCATCCGCCGTTCGCGCGGTGGACGGTGTTAGCTTTGCGATGGTTCGCGGGGAGACATTGGCGCTCGTCGGGGAGAGCGGTTGTGGAAAATCCACGACGGGGCGGCTTCTGATGAGGTTGATCGAGCCGACCGGAGGAAAGATCCGGTTTGACGGCGTCGACCTCATGTCGCTCTCGGGGAAGGACTTGAAGCGCGAGCGGCGCCGGTTGCAGCTCGTGTTTCAGGATCCCTACAGCGCGTTTAATCCGCGGATGACAGCGGAGGCCGTTATCGCCGAACCGATGCTGCTGGCCGGTATGCCGGCGCCGGAGCGGCGGGAGCGCGTCTCCGAATTACTGCCGCTCGTGGGTCTCGCGCGGCATCATGCGCCGCGTTACCCGCATCAATTTTCCGGCGGACAGCGCCAGCGTATCGGAATAGCGCGGGCGTTGGCCTTGAGGCCGGAATTCATCGTATGCGACGAGCCGGTCTCTGCGCTGGACGTATCGGTACAAGCGCAGGTGATCAACCTGCTGGTCGATCTGCAGCAGGAGTTCGGCCTGACTTATTTGTTCATCTCCCATGATTTGAGGGTCGTGAGGCACATCGCCGATCGGGTCGCGGTAATGTACTTGGGACGTATCGTGGAACTCGCCGACAAGAGGGCGCTGTTCCGGGAACCGCAGCATCCCTACACGCAACTGTTACTTTCCGCCGTCCCGCAAATCCGGCCAGCACTTGCGGCGAGCCCCCGCCAGGTGGTGAGCGGGGAGATCGGCGTTGCCACACCCGGTAATGGGTGCCGCTTTGCTGGCCGTTGTCCGCTCGTCAACGACGTCTGCCGCGAGACGCAACCATCTCTGCGGCCCATCGCCAGCGGGCATGAGGTCGCCTGCCACTTGGTCGGGGCTGCCGGCATCGAGGCGCGGCCTTAGCTGACGAAGGCAGGCTTCAGCGCTTCGACGGCTGCTGCGCAAGGGCGGCAACGAACGCTTCCTGCGGCTGCGCGGAGGCGGGGTCAAGCCATCGCTGGCGATGATAGGCGACGTAAGGATGGTAGTGATCGAACAGCCGCCGCAGCTCGCCGACCGCATCGGCATGCATGTCGACCCGCAGGTCCAGCTCGGCGATTTCGCGCGTGCCATGGACAAGGACAGAAGCGGAGCGTTCCGGTAGTGGCCCGGAGCCGCCCTTTTGTCCACCGGCGCGACGTCCGGCTTCCAGTGAGCTGACAAGTCGCTCGGCGAGCTGGTGACCTGCCGAATTTTCGAAGGCCGACGCCATCGCGCCAAGAACGTTCTCGCCTGCCAGCACGTTGCCAAAAACTGCGAAGTCGGGCCCGATCTGGTGGCCCGCGTAACTGCGGGTCGATCTACCGGTGAAAACGGCGGCTCTGCCTTCGCGATCGATGATGCCCACTTGCCGGAATTCCCGAAGCGGGTCGCTTTGCATCGTGCCGTCCAATGCACTGGCCGCGGGGCGGCCGGCAGAGAGAAGATTGATTGCCAGCGGGCGCAGTTCCGGATTGACGAAAGCCTGGCTGGACATGGCGCCGATGCTGCTGGCGATCTGCGGGCACAGGCCGCCGACGGCGAGCGAATAGGTTGCGATCGCTACACCAAGTTCTCCGCGGCGCGGACAGCGTGCAATTACAGTGTAAGTCAATGCCGAACTCCTTTCGAAATGAATGCATTCCCAGGGCTGCGTCAGATCCGAATACAGGCCGCCTGGTGGCTTTTGCTGAGGGATCTCCCGGGCGGATCGATCTTTGCACACTCGTCGATCACGGCCGGGCACCGAGTCCGGAAACGGCAACCGGAGGGCGGATTGGCCGGGCTTGGCAAGTCCCCCTTCAGCACGATGCGTTCACGCGCCCGTTCGAGATCTGGATCGGGGACCGGCACGGCCGAGAGCAGTGCCTTGGTGTAAGGGTGGCCTGCAAAGCCGAATATCTCGTGCTTGTCTGCGGTTTCGACGATCCGTCCCAGATACATCACCGCGATCTGATCGCTGATGTGCCGAACAACCGACAGATCGTGCGAAATAAACAGGTATGCCAGACCGAGCTCCTTCTGAAGGTCCTGCATAAGGTTGATGATTTGGGCTTGGATCGACACGTCGAGCGCAGATACCGGCTCGTCGCAAACAATCAGCATCGGCTCGACGGCCAGGGCACGGCAGATTGCCACCCGTTGCGCCTGCCCGCCGGAAAGCTCATGCGGAAATCGCTGCAGGAAGTGAGCGGGAATTCCGACCAAATCGAGCAACCTTCGAATTCGTGGAAGGCGGGCTATGCCTTTCGCCAAGCCGTGGATATCAAGCGCTTCCCCGATTAGGTCTCCGATGGACATGCGCGGATCCAGCGAGGCTCCCGCATCCTGGAAGATGATCTGCAAGCGACGGCGATATGGCCGCATCTGTCGCTCCGAAAAACCGGCAATGTCCGTTCCGTCCACAATGACGCGGCCCGATTGAGGCTTGATCAACTTCAAAAGCGCGTAACCCGTGGTCGATTTTCCGCATCCGGATTCGCCAACCAGTCCAAGCGTCTTTCCGCGCTCGACACTAAAGCTGATGCCGTCGACGGCGCGGATGGTCTCGCCGGCCGCTCCCGGAAACGAAACACGAAGATCTTCCACCTGCAGGAGCGGCGAGGTCACGTCGTTTGCCTCCAGGAAGCCGTCAGATCGGCAAAGCAACTGGCCCAATGCGCCGGCCGTTCCTCGAGGAGTGCCGGCCGCTCGGTCCTGCAGCGATCGATGCTGTATGAACAGCGAGGCAAGAATGGGCAGAGCGCAATCGATTGGCGAAGATCGGGCGGAAGACCTTCGATCGGATGCAATCGCTCGCCGACAAGGTCGATACGAGGCGTGCAGGACATCAGGCCGAGCGTGTAGCCGTGCGAGGGCCGGTAGAACACGTCACGAACCGGGCCGCTTTCCACGATCCGGCCAGCGTACATCACGTTGACGCGGTCGCACAGGTTGGCGACAAGCCCAAGATCGTGACTTATCCAGATCACGGAAGCGCCGATATCTTTCACCAGTGTTTTGACCAGATCGACAATCTGCGCCTGCACGGTCACGTCGAGCGCGGTCGTCGCCTCGTCGGCGATCAGAAGGGACGGATTGCAGGACAGCGCGATTGCGATCATGACACGTTGGCGCATGCCGCCGGAGAATTCATGCGGATAGGCGCCAAGGCGGGACTCCGCCAGAGGAATGCCGACCATCTCGAGAAGCTCGACTGCACGTTTTCGCGCGGTGGCTCCGTCCAGCCTCATATGGCGTCGTAGCGTTTCCGTAAGCTGCCGCCCAACCGTGAGCACTGGATTGAGTGATCGCATCGGATCCTGGAAGATCATGGCGATCCGTGCTGCCCGAACGTCCAGCATTTGGCGTTCCGAGAGGCTGAGCAGGTCGAGGCCGTCAAACCGGAGTTCATCCGCCAAGACCGATCCGGGCGGCTCGGGCACGAGCCGCATGATCGACATCGCGGTCATGCTCTTGCCGCTGCCGCTCTCGCCGACAAGGCCGAGTATCTCACCTCGCTCCAGCGTGAACGAAACTCCATCGACGGCTCGGACGGTTCCGCGATCGGATCGAAAAGAGGTCCGCAGGTTGGTGACGGTCAGGAGCGACGCAGTCATGTCTCGCTGGATTCCTTCGTAGATGATTTGTGCGAACGCCAGGATCGCGGCTGCAACGCATCGCGCAACCCGTCACCCAGGAAGTTGATGGACATGACGCAAATCATGATGGCGGCCGTCGGCGCAAGGAACAGCCATGGCGCATCGCCCATGAAGCGCCGGGCTTCGGACAAATCGCGTCCCCAGGATGATGCGGGGGGCTGCACTCCCAAGCCCAGGAAACTTAGGGAAGCTTCGGCAATGACGGCGGCGGAGAAACCGATCGTAATCTGGACCACGATGGATGACATGATGTTGCCGAGGATGTGGCCAACGATCCGTCCGACTCCCGCACCCAGGGCCCGGGTTGCCGTGATGTAGGTCTCCTTTCGAACCGACAACGTGGCAGACCTCACGATGCGCGCGAACACCGGCATCTGCACGATTCCAAGCGCCAGCATGACGTTCTGAACGTCCGGTCCCAGAAGGCCAACGATTGCCACCCCGAGAAGGAGCGGTGGAAAGGTCAGGAACCCGTCCATCAGCCGCATCAGGGCGTTGTCGGTATTTCCGCCGACATAACCGGAGATCAACCCGATTGGAACACCCGTCGCCAGCGCAAAGGCGACGACGGTGATCCCTACCGATAGCGAAACGCGCGCGCCCCACATCATTCGGGAGAGGACGTCCCGGCCAAAATGATCCGTACCCAGCCAATGGAGCATCGATGGCGGGCGCAGTTTTTCGGAGAGCTTGATCGCGGCGGGATCGTAGGGCGAAATCAACGGCGCTGCGATCGCAACCAGGCAAAGGACGAGGATGCAACACAGTCCGACTGTCGCGGCACGATTTCGTAAAAATTGGCGGAATGCCAGGCGTCGGCCGGTTTCGGCCTGGACCATGTCGATCTTTGCTTGCGCCGCTGGCGATGTGATTGTCACAGACGTGCCTCAGTAGCGAATTCGGGGATCGAGAACGGAATAGAGGACATCCGCCAGAATATTCGCCAGAAGGAAGAAGGAAGCGATCACGAGGGTAAATCCCTGGATGACCGGAAAGTCGCGGTTCACCACTGCGTTGAGGATAGCGGCGCCCATTCCGGGAATGGCAAAGGTGTATTCAATCGTGACCTGGATGCCGATCAGATAGCCGCACTGGATGGCGATCATGGTCACGAAGGGAATCAGCGCATTCTTCAATGCGTGTACCACCAGTACCGTGTGTGGCATCAGGCCCTTTGCCCGGGCCGTACGTATGTAGTCTTGCGACAGTACATCGATCATGGAGGATCGCAGCAGCCGCGTCAGAACGGCGACCTGCAACATGCCGAGCGCCAGCGACGGTAAAATATAGGGCGCTATCGAGCCCCACATCGTGGCACTTGTCGCGCCGATCCCGGTGATCGGAAGTAGTTGCATCTTGATCGAGAGCACGAAGATCAGGACAAGCGCGAGAGCAAAGTTAGGTACCGAAAAGCCAATCAATGTGACGCCGGTGCTCAGATAGTCAATCCAGGTATTTCGTCGCAATGCGGAAATGATTCCGAGCGGGATCGATATGAACACGGCGAACAGCATGGCGGCGAGGGCAAGCCGAAAGCTGACTGGAAAACGTTCTGCGAGCAGCGAGGTAACAGATTGATTGAGACGAACCGATCGCCCGAGGTCGCCATGTATGACGTCCCAAAGCCAAAGGAGATATTGTCGGTATAGCGGCTGGTCGAGACGAAACTCGTGCCGGATTGCTGCAACGGCGTCGGGCGACGTCTGCATTCCCAGCATGATCTGGACTGGATCTCCTGGGGTCGAACGTACGACTACGAAGATTGTAATCGTTACGACGACAAGAACGATGGGTACCTGGCCCAGACGCTTGAAGACATACCGCCACATCTTTCGTGACCCATTACTCTCCGCTGCATTGTGAAGGAATCTGCGGATGACCGCGCAAAGACTAGGTGGACGCCAGCACTCAGTAAAAGCGGTTTATTTCGAGGTGGCCGATGCCTTGGGAGCATCAATCGGAACAGGGAAGGGCAGACGCACGAGCTCTTCGCGAATTGTCAGAAGAAATGCCTCTGCCGCGAGCGGCAATTGTCGTTCCTTGAGGGTGATAATGCTGACGTCGCCTTCGAAATCGGTACCCGTTACCGGGATTGCACAAAGCTCATTGTTCCTGAAGGAGGACATGCCGGCATGCCGCAGCAACAGGGTGATGCCGGTTCCGCCGAGCGCGAAACGGTGCATGAGTTCGACGGAATTGGTCTCAAGGGCCGGTTTGACTACGATGCCTGCCTTGGCACAGCCCCTGTCGAATACCACGCGCGAGCTCGACTTCGGCGGGGCCAATGCGATCGGGCAGGATGCCAATTCCTCGACGCTGATACTCGTGCGCGTGGCCAGTGGATGGTCCGGCGTCATCGCGGCAAGCAACGGTTCCTTCGCATTGTAGACGACCTTTATTTCGTCACTGAACTCGCCGCCAAATGTCAACCCGATGTCGACGTCGCCTTCTCGGACGGTTTCGAGGACCTTGTCGGAGGTCAGAATGTCGACGGAAAAAACGATGTTCGGATGCTTGATTCTAAAAGAGTCGATTGCATTGCAGAGCACGGACGTGACCACGGACTCCATCGATGCTAAACGGACTCGACCCCGCCTCAGGCCACGTAGTTCGTCGATCTCGGAATACAATCGCTCGATGGCAAAGGTTGAATTCAGGCAATAGGAATAGAGAAGCTCGCCGGCCTCGGTTAGTGCTACGCCTCGCGGCTTGCGCTCGAACAGGGGCGTACCAAGCTGATATTCGAGCGCCTGGAGGCGCCGACTTACAGCCGATTGCGCGATGTTGAGTTCGCTGGAGGCGGCCCGGATTGAGCCGTGTCGGGCGACGGACATCAGATATCTCAGCGAAGTTTTCAGCATCGAGGCCACCGTGTCGGATGCCGCTACGGCATCGCGTTCCGAAAATATTGCATCTTTCGGCATAGCTGGCACGAGCTTTGTTATGGCTCCGTCATATTATTTGTGACGGGGATGTTCGCTGCTTGAATTGATAATGCTAGTTATTTCAATGAATTAGGAAGATTCTTGATTTGCCTTTCTTATTGTGGGTGTTGCATCAAGAGAGGACGGATCGAAGCCCGGCCTTTCGCTGGAAGTACCTTCCGTCAGGTTCCCCAAGTCGTCGCGTCATGCAGTTCGACATATTCCTGCGGTGAGGGCTTGAAGCCGGTCAGCCGCTTATCGAAGACCTGCACCATGTTGACGTTGCAGTGATAGACGAGGGGACACTCGTCCAGTGTTCTGTCGACGATCTGATGATATATCGCCTCCCGTTTTTCCGGATCGGATTCCGCGCGTGCCCCGTCGGTAAGGGCATCCATGTCGGGATTGTTCAGCCCACTGGAAGAGCCCTTGCTGTTGAGAAACCACCAACTCGTCGCATCCGGATCGGGTGCCACCAGCGTAATGTCTTCGAGGTGTTGCTCGAACTTTTGATTGAGCCAAAGATTGTTGAAGCCACCCATATCCAGGTTTCGGATTTTGTAGTTGATGCCAATCTGGCTGACCATTGCGGCGACCAGCTCAAGCTCGCGGCGTAGCCAATCCTTGTCGCTCGTAATGACTTCGACTTCATAACCCTTGACGCCGGCTTGAGCCATCAGCGCCTTCGCTTTGTTCAGGTCGCCGTTCTTGGGATAGCGCAACAGTGCGTCCCGATGACCGACGTAACCCTTCGGAATCTGATTATCCGTGATGTTCGCTTCGCCGTTGTAGATTTCCTTTACAATTGCTTCGCGGTCGATCGCATAGGAAATCGCCTGGCGGACGAGCTTGTTCTGGAACGGCGCCTTCGGGTCGCCTTTCAAGTTGAATTGCTGGTAGTCCCAGTTCCAGCCCGGTGTTCTCAAAGTCGTATAGTTCGTGTTCCTGGCGGCGTCCGCCACTTCTCGCGATTCAGGATGGGTCATGAAGTCGAGCTCGCCGCGCATCAATGCCTGCAATCTGACGCTGGAGTCGGGAACCGCGCGGTAGAGCAGTTTATCCAGCTTGGGAAAACCCTGGCGCCAGTAGTCCGGATTGCGCACGAGCTCCAGTTCGTTGCCCCGCAGGCGCTCCACCATGTAAGGCCCTTGCCCGATCGGTTTTGAACTATAGGCCTGATTTCCCATTTCCTTGTGGGCATTTTGCGATATGACCATGCCGCCATAGCCCATCGTCACGCCGGGAAATGCGCCAAACGGGCGTTTCGTCTTTACTTCGACGATGTATTTGCCGTCTGTCTTCAAGGTGTCGATGGCAAACAGCGCAAACCCGACCTGGAAGCTCTTCGATTCCAGATGGTACTTCCAAGTGTAGACCAGATCCTCGGCCGTTACTTCCCCGTATCCACGATGCCACTTCACGCCTTCGCGCAGCTTGATGCGCCATACGTCAGGTGCGGTATTGGCCCATTCCTCGGCGAGGTGAGGGATGATCTTCCGGTTCGCGTAGTCGATCCTGACCAGATTATCGAAGATGTTGAGCATCGGAAGACCGGCCTGAATGTCCCATCGCACGACAGGGCTGATGTTACCGAAATCTCCTCCCCAAATTCCGATCCGCATGTCGCGGCGCGCGGCTTGAGCTATCGCGGGTGCTTGTGGAAGAACGAGTGCCGCCGTGGCCGCCGCGGCGCCCTTGAGCAACTGTCGGCGCGAAGGTCCCTGCAGCTTAAAGGTGTCCCTCATCACTCTCTCCATCTTTCTTGCCCGCCGTTCGTGGGTCGCTGTTTCGAGTGGATCATCGAGCAGCCTTTCCGAATAGCGCCGTGATTCGTACGCTCTGATGCCCGAACGGCATCACAGCTTCTCCGCCACTGACGCTGCAAACGCTCGGCCACGCCCGAATTGAGCGGCGACCGATGCCGGATCGGCATAATCTACCTCGAAAAACGGCTCTTTATGCGCGCAGCAAAGCGAGCTTGGTTCGCGGCGCGCAATTCGCCAACGAACACGGGCCCTCACATGAACATCAATGCAACTGCCTCGAAAAGCCGCCAAGGCTCGAACAAGATATCTACGGCCGATTTCGTCGGCGAAGCCATCGACCAGGTGATCACTATCGAAGCAAAGAACCCCGGTCTGCCGCACAATGTGACACGGATCCTCTACAAGGCCGCCCGCGCGCTGGTCGGAGACCGCCCGATCTCGATGGTTGCGGCCGAGCGTATCATCAAATCGGTTGGTCCGGGAGACACAGTCCTCATTCTGACCGGTGCCGGATATCCTCCCCACATGCCGAAAGGCGAAGATGATGGCCCTCCGGGTGCTGCCTCGCTCGCAATGGCGCTGTGGAAGGGAATGGGCGCGGTGCCGGTATTCGTATGTGAGCCGTGCCACGTCGATCCGATCGTAGCTTCGAGCATGGCGGCAGGCTTGATGGTCAAGGACTTCAAGGATGCCCGTGATCGCCGTTTGGGTGCAGCTCTCGCGGTATCCCCGACAAAACAGACGGAAGTAAGGGCCTGGGTCGACAAGCTCTTCGCTGACATGAAGCCCAAAGCTGTCGTGACCGCCGAGCGCCTTGGCCCTGCGGCCGACGGCTTCCTCTACAACCTGACCGCCCAAGCCTATATGGGGCCAGATACCACTGTCGAACACGAGGTTATCGATATCTCTCCGATCGTCACGACCGCCACGGAAAAAGGCATTCTTAGCATCGGGATCGGCGACCACGGCAACGAAATTGGTTTTGGTCGCATCGTCGACACGGTCGCTGCCGCAATGCCAAACGGTGACAAGCTGTGCACGCGGGTAGGGACCGACGTTCTGCTTCCCGCAATGATGTCGAACTGGGGTTGCTACGGCATCGAAGCCGCTTTGGCGTTTCTGTTGAAGAAACCCAAGATCGTGCACTCGCCGGCGCAGGAAGAACGAATCATCCGGGCCTGCCAAATGGCGGGTGGCATCGACGCCATTTACGCTAGCACGGAATTCGGCGTTGACGGTCTAGACGGTGAAACCTCGATGGCATGCATGCAGTTTCTGGGCAACATCGTTCGCAAGTCGCTCGAGGACCCGGATACGGGCGCGGCCCATTGATCAGCGTGTGGCGGCGGCGCGGCATCTGCGCGTCGCCGCCGCGGTGATCATTATTGGCGAATTCGACGGCCGAGAGCGGTCAC
>JBOHIT010000228.1:0-8575 GCA_050726155.1 Bradyrhizobium sp. | reverse complement strand
AAAATTTCAACGGTAGATGAAAAGCCGGGACCGTGTGAGCGGTCCCGGCCATACCAATCACTCGGCAGCGGCTGAATACGCGTCGGGGTCTTTCGCCTCGGGGACGGCATCCGCCTGCGGGTGCTCGGCGCGCTCCTGCATGGCCTGCGGTGTCCGCAACAACGTGGGCAGCCAGCCGGTTCCGGCCAGCAATTGCTCGGCGGCCTCAGCCATCTCCTGCTTCTTTAGATCAGCCATCCGTTCGGCGACCTCGATGCCGACGGATTCCCGCACGGCGGCAAGAATATGCGACTTGGTGACCCGACCGAAATAGGTGCGCGCCGTCGGGGCCCAATGCGCGGTCATGTCGAGAGAGACGGCTTCCGCCAGTCTATCCGCTGTTGCCAGCGCGCGCGGTCGATGATCGCGCGGCAGTTTGACGGCGTTGATGGTCGATGCTGCGCAATGGGCGAAGATCGCCATGCGGCTATCGTGGTCGAGGGCGACGACGAAAGGCCAGAGATCGGCGACGTCGCGCGGCAAATGCGCCGCCCAGCGCGCGTGGCGACCGGACCAAGATCGGCCTGCCTCGCTGTCCTCGATACGGTCTGCATGAGACCCCAGGAAGAAACCGCCCGGACGAATATCGAGGACATTGGCCTCGGCTCCCCGATAGAACGTCTGCGCCAGCAGCGCATGCGTGACGGCAACCAGCGCGACGTCGGGTTGCTCGGATAGCGCCAGACGAAGGCCAAGGGTACGGTGCGCCGTGAGATCGGCGACCAGACTGTCTGAAGGGCCCGCGTCAGACTCATTATCGTCGTCTGCCGATGCGGAACTATCTTCGTCATCCTCCTGCGCGGCGCGCTTTGCGGGGACCTTCCCCAGACGATTGTCGTCCTCGGGACGGATAAAGCCACGCTCAACGCGGACTTCACCATCATGGTTGAGAACGACGAACGCGCCGCCGCATGCAATTTCGTCGGTTTCGTAAGCATGGCGCAGAGCCTCAATGCGCTCGATCTCGGCTTCGAGTTCGCCGAAGCGGGCATCGACTGCCTCGGGGAGTTCCTCAAAACTCTCATGTTGCTTGGTGAGAACGTCGAACTCTGCCTGCGCGGCTTCGTAGGCGGCCCGATCCTCTGCCGAAAGCTCGATCTCTCGTGGATAGACGCGGCGCAAACCGTGTCCATGCGGAAAATCGAGGTTTGCCTCGACCCATTTCCAGCCTTCGTCCTTCTGCAAGGTCGCTGCCACCGATTGCAGTTTTTCCGTGGCGAGCCGGTCCAACAGCGCCACATCCTCGAAATAGCCGCCTCGATCTTCGGTAAAGAGATCGCGCAGGATGGTGCCGCCCGCTTCGGTATAGGCCTCATGACCGACGAAGGTTGCGCGCCGGTCCGTGGCCGCGACGTTGGTTTCAGTCAGCATCCGGCGGATGGTGACGGGATCGCGGCTGTAGGACAGCCGATCATAGATCGCCTCCTGCCGCGCGTGGTCGTCGATCAGGGCAAAGGCCACCAATTGCTCGAAACCCATCTCGCCGTTACGGTATGCCTCGATCAAGCGCGGCGATACAGCACTGAGCCGCAACCGCTGCCGCACCACGTGAGCCGTCACGCCGAACCGGGCGGCGATTTCTTCCGCGCCGAATCCGCGTTCATCCGCCAGCTTCTTAAAGGCCTCGAATTGATCGGCTGGACTCATGTTCTCACGCGTGACATTCTCATCAAGGCTGATTTCGTGAGGATCGTTCGCGGTGTCGATGATGCAGCGGATCGGCTCGGTCTTTTTGATCTCCTTGCGCTTGACCCGCAGAAGCTGCGCTAACCTGCGGCCTTCGCCGATGGTGACAAAATAGAACCCGGTGGCCGCACCATCCGTATCCAGTTCCGGCTCGACGACTAGGTTTTGCAAGATGCCTTTGGCGGCGATGCTGGCCGCATAGGCCTCAATCGACGCGTCGTTGTGCGGCGTCTTGCGTGCGTTCTTGGGGGACTTCTTGAGTTTGTGGAGCGGAATGAAATGCTCGCTCCCGCTTTCGACAACGGTTTCAACTTTCTTGGCAGACATGATTGATCTCCTTTTAGGGCTTGGGTGCAGAGCGCACCTCGCGCCTGCACGCCTGCCCGTCGGCGAGACCGGGGTAGCAAGGGCAAGGGCGGCCGGGGCGGAGGGGGATCACCCGGCCTGCACAAGCGGTTTCCGATGGTGGGAGCCGTCCGGTCTTGACGTCCGCGCGGAAGGTCGGGGAGACCGCCCCGGCCGGTCCCGGACCTTCCGGGACTTCACCCTTGCCCGCGCGAGGGCGGAGCCCTTAGCACCCAAAAGAAAAAGGGCGTCTGTGCCGCAGCGAAGCGCAGGCCAGTCGGTAGTCGCGAGACCGGTTAAAAAGGCACCCGAACGAAGGGCAGTGATAGCGACGCCGGAATGAAATGACGGCGGGACCAAGGGCGAGTGCCTCCGGCGAGCGACACATTATCGAGGGAGAAATTGAAGCAGACGCCTTGGGCGCGCGCGTTTGCCTCGGAGTAGAGCAGGTCCGCATAGTTGGGAGTCGCCGCCCTTGGGTGAGTACGGTTGTTTTACCGGAAAGCTGCAGATCGCGCGTGAGGTAGCCGTATCACATGCTGGTCCAGTTGGTCCAAAGGCCGGCAAAGCAGAGCAATGGTCGAGTCTCGTCCTGCGCGAACGACACGGGTACCTTCTTGCCGTCGATAGTGTCGTATTCTGAAAAGGACTTGGACGGCGCCAAGCAGCGGTCATCCGTCCGGCCATCTCTTTCGGTGGCTGCTTTAAACATTGCGGACGCTGGTGGTGCAGCTGTCAGGCTCGTCCGGAGCAGTTGCTTTTAGTCGACGGTCTTGCCCTTGTCGTCGAGCTCTGAGCGCGCTCGTCGTGGAGCCCTGCGCCCGGCCGCCAAGGCAGTGCGCTGCCCCGCCTTGGGGGCTTGGGCGAGGAGACCTTGACCGTCTTCATGCCGGTCTCGGCTTCCGTGTGCGTCAGTAGACGGTGCCTGAAGGGATGACGACGGCCATCGACGCATCGGTCGAATTTTCTTGCGACGAGCGGCACTATGCTATGCCTCCTATGACCCCTATGCCTCCTATGATCTGATGTTTTCGGCGACCGCAAATACAAGCATTGGTCGATTTGTCACTCAGAATCGGGTTGCAATACCGAGCCGCGCACAAACTACTCAGAGCAACGCATTGCTACAGCTGATCGATGGCACCCCGATGGTCCCTATGACCCCTATGACCGCGTCGCCGTGGCGTGAGAAGATTGGTTCGCGGCGCTTGTGCGCTGAGGCCTGGTGCGGTCTGGGGCGCCGTAGCTTGCCCACTATTCGGTCCTCCTCAGTACGTAGCTCGACGGGCTCCACCTGGAGGGGGACTTTACTCGCAGCATCACAAAGCCGCCGGCACGCGTCCCCTCGAGTTGCGCCACAAAACTCGCGAGGCTCTGCCGGCTGCCGCGCTCGTGCGGATCAGCCAACCGGCACAGGCGGATGTCGAGCTCCCTCACCTTCATAGGCCGGTCCCCATAAAGCTCATGCCAAGCGGTGAAGAACTCAATCACCTGCGCGCGGAGAGGATCGTCGCGCTTGATCTCGGAGATGCGGCGGACCGGATCGGGGCAGCCGAGGGCAAGGAGCGGATCACGGCACCAGGTGGCCCACTGCTCAAAGCTGCCGAGCGCCAGACCCGGCTTGCTTTGATTGTGGCGTCCCCACCGCCAAATGGTGAGCGCCGCAGCCAGGAGCTCGCTGCGCTTCTGCTTGATCATCGCGCGAAAATCCTCATCGAACCGGCGCTGCTCGGGGTCCTCGCACCCGGCATCGAGTTCGACAATCAAGAACCGCCGCGCCAGGTCCTCCGAGACCGTGGTCGCATTACCGGTGATGGCGACGAAGGCGGAGGTCGTGATCGACACGACCTTGGTATTCTCGCGGAAGCGGCGGATCGCGCATGGGTTTTCCGTGGCTATCTGCGCCAGCAGATTCGAACGGACGACCTCGGCATTGACGTTGTCGAGGAAAATGATCGGGTCGGCGGCGACAAGGGCGGCCGTCAGCCGCTTCTCGAGCTCGGCGCGTTCGCCGGAGCTGGTGAAAGCCTTCGGAGAGAAATTGAAGGCGATTTGCGACGCCGCCCGAACGAGCAGGCCTTTCCCAGTACCGGCGCCGGAATACTGCGGCGAACGGACGATAAAGCCGGGCGCGAGCGGCAAGCTCGGACGACACACCGCGGTCAAGACTGCGACGAGGTAGGTGGTTTCGTCGATGCCCGGCGGCCGCGAGGGATCGACGATGGGCTGTCCGCTCGGGCCGGCGATCGTCTGTGCGTCCGCAAAGGGAAAGCTCGCAAAAGGCTTGCGAAGATTGCGCAACGCCGCCTCAGCCTGCTTGCGCGACGGGCGTTCGGGAATGTCCAGCAGTTCGACGCCCGTGCACCAGAAGCGCGTGTCCTTGTCGTAGCCGCGGACGATCCGGATGGAGCCGTCGTTAGAAAGAATCGGAGCACGGCAAATCGCGTCGAGGTGAGGAACGCCCCAGGCATCATGCCGATTGAGATACAGCCGAGCTATGCGATCAGGGAGGGTCACGGGCTCGCTCACGATTTCACCGCGGACGATCTTCTTCACAACCGGGCGACACACCTGGTGCGCATGGTTGACGACGTCGTGGACATTGAGATCGAGAGTTGAGAATCCGTCGGCGGTTTCGATCAACTTGACGAGCGCGGCGCCGCGCTGGAAGAGTTTTGACGAGTTCGCCAGAAACTCGGCCAGTCCGCCAGCCGCTGCGGGCAGGTTGGACTGATCGATGAGCAAGGCAGGGAGATCGTTGGCTCCCAGCGATGCAGCAGAGGCCGATGCGTCCGCCTTCTGTTGGGAATCGGATTTCGAATACCGGTTCTGCTTAGCGCGTTGCGACTTATTGCTGGACATGTGCTTTCCTTTGAACATTCAGTCGTGCGACTGCTGGCGGAAGCACTAGTCCAACGTGTCAGGAAGACCCAGACGGGTTACCCTAGGAGGTTTGCCCAGGGCAACCCGCGAGCACGATCGAAGACTCGAGGCCGCGTCTTTTCAAGCGAACGATCAAGCCAGCTCCTTAGGCTTATGCGCCAGCCAGTTTTTGAGCAGGTCCCGATTATTGACGGCGCTATTGCCGGTCTCCTGGAAAAATAGCTTGACGTCTCCCAAGAAACGCCGGCTCCGACGGAGCTCCTGCAGGGGTCGGCGGAGATAAGGTTCGAGCCGATCGATTCTGCTCTCAACGTCCGCTACCGACACCGGCGCGATCACGCACTCACAAAAGCGGTCAATCACTCGAAGACAACAGGAATTGCCGTCGGTCAGGTGGCTCATGTCGGGAATGACCATGGTACCATGCTCACCCATCGCATCTATCAGCTCCGCCAGCCGAGGCCGGCACTCGATATCGACTTCGAAGACGGTCTGTGCGCGCCAGCCGATTTTGCGCAAATCTTGCTGGTTATTGTAGATTACCTGGTTCAGACCGATCTCTCGAACCAGTGGATGCGCGACGAAATTGAAGAACTTGTCCAGCTTTTGTTGACTTTTGAGATTCCATCCGCTGTCTTCCTCAATGCGGACGCTCATGTGACCCTTCGCCGAATAGTAGGCGTAGGCAGGCATCTTCAGCCCCATCTTTTGCTCCGATTCCGATTACTCTTTTTAGTTGCGCACGAAAGGTGACGCAGTGTCATAAGATGTTGGTTTGAAATAAATCGTTACGTAATTTGCGAGAATTGCTGCCGACGACGAATGATGAGACGTTTTTAGGAATCATTCTCAGGTCGGCCGATAGAAACCATCCATTAACACCATCAGCTGATCCCAACCAAAACCTCCCCGGGTAACCCTTCTGAATCTTCCGATCCGACTGCGCTATCGGACGTCGCGAGCGTGAGATCGACAACGATCTTGCGCGAGACCGACGAAGGAGAAGCAGAAGATGCGTGCGTGGTTGGATGAGATTACGGAAGAGACGGGCCATTTGGTCCGGACGGGACTGGACGACGAAGCGCGTGCAGCGGGGGTGCATCGGTTGACGGATTACCAGCTGATGCGCATTCTGACCGAGGACGGCGCGATGGAGACGATCCAGGCGGCAAGGCGTGGGCTGAAGGCAAACGACAAAAGTGAATTTCTCGCTGCCCTGGCGCCGTTTTTCGCGCGGCCGGACGATCTTCGGGTTGTCCCCTTCGCCTGTGCCGTGGGGCGGGATCTTGCGCCGCTGTTCGCAGGTGCGGGGGCTTCTGACGAGGTCGTTCGCCGCGCCCAGGATTTCGCCAGGGAAAAGGCCGCGATCTATATCGAGGTAGCCGAGGGGGCCTTTCGCCTCGGTCAAACTCACCAGCTTCGGGCGGTTTTCATTTACCGCGTGCCGCGGCCGGACCGTCACATCGGGCCGCGCGCTCTGGATCCTTACGTGCCTGACCCTTCGGATCAACTTCGGATCTTCGCAGTCGCCGGCGCTATCCGCGGCTTGGCGTGCGCCCGCGCTACCTGGGTCGTGGGCAGCCAGTCCTGTCGCGGCGACGACCTGTTCCACGAACTGCTCCGTCATCGCTACCACGAATCCGGCGTGCACTACGACGACGTCGTCACGGAGATCGAGGATCTGGTTTGGCTGACGCTTGCCTATGCGGCCGTTGCTGAGCCGGATCGCCGCCAAATCCTGCCGATGGCCACGATCAACAGGGAGGGTCGCCTACCGGATCGGGCGGCGAGGAGGCGGCAGCGCGGGCTCAGCCTTTTCCGTGTGGAGCGCCTTCGTGCCCCCGCGGACAATTTTGGGCGCCACGTCCGGATCAATAACGGAGAAGGGTGGCAGCTCGGGCGACGCGTCAGGGTTCGCGGTCACTTCAAGATGCAGCGTCACGGGATAGAGGGTAGGCTCCGCAAGCTGATCTTCGTCGCCTCTCATTGCCGGGGGCCATTCAATGCCGCCCCCCTCCACTCGATCAGGCTGCTGGACTGATCATCCGGGAGGTTCGATCAGCAAAGGCAAGTACTCATCGAGCAGCTTTGCGAATAACGCGCGCTGCTCAGCAATATCGAAGCCAAGCTGCAAGAGGAGCTTGAGGATACTTTGCCGATCCATGCGCCCGATCTGATGATAGCAGGCGTCCTTAAGCGTGAGAAATGGGATGCCCTCTGTCCTTCTGCGGCGCCAAAGACCGGGTAGCAGCGATGCGTATGGTGCAACTGGTAGATCAAGGCCAAGGTATTGCGGGGTTGAAGCAAGCGCATCTAAGAGCTCACCGGCGTCTTTTCGCAGCTTGGCCAAGCGGCGGGAGTCTGCCCTCTGCTTCGAGCGCGCCGCCGTCAGAACAGCCGCCACCGCTTGGGCGGGCTGCCAGTGGGCAATTGGTTGGTCTCCCTCGACCTTCGCGATGAAGGCCGGCCCCGCAATCAGCTTCCCGGTGAAGCGTCCGCCCCACCACTCTCGCTCAAGAGTGATGGCTCTGCACATGACGACCCGGTGCTGGCGCCATTGCATCCTTAGGCGTTCCAGAACCACGCGCGGGTCGACGAGCTCGAACTGCTCAATCGCAAGAGGATGGTGTCGGGTAACATGAGCCAGACCAGGCTCGTGAATCGACGGGCGCCAGTTCTTGTGAATGCGAACAATTCCTAATTCGGGCTCCGCGCCGGCATCACCAAAATGATCAACAAAACGAATATCCCAGGGCAGTCCTCCTGGGAGGACCGGTAATGCAGCGCGAACCATATCAGCGAGATCATTATACATGTGGCCAGGCTCCGCGCCCCGCGAGGACGTTTCCCCCGACTTTACTTAACAAAGAGATTCTCCGTTTTCATTGAACGCGGCTCGCTTGAGGCGTTCTAACGATGTCCCGATCAGGCTGCTGCAGACCCTGATGACGTTTAGCATGTGAAGCTTAATTCTCGCTTTCGGCGGCAGTTTATCGCCTTCATCGCGCTACTAGACTGATAGTACCGGATAGCGGGACATCAGCAAGAGACGGGCGGACTGGTCCTTCAAGGGAAGCGCGGCGGAGTTTGAATATCGCGCGTGGTGATCGATCGAGTATCGCGCTGGGACCCTCTTTAACCCGACCTTCGGCCGCCTCAGTCGGGACAGCGTTGGTGATGTCGTGAAGAACCGTTTGCCGAACCCCGTGTCTTCCTTGGAAGTCGGAGAACTGGCTCTCGCGCGTGGGTCTACGACGATCGAGAGCCGATGGCCAACGGGAATGATGTCCACATAACATCCACCAAGCGGTCAGCCCCAAAACCCATGGGGGTTACCTGCCTGTGTCTTGTTGAAGAGAGGCCCTAAGCGTGATCGCACGGCAGGGGCGCTCGAGCCGAGCTTAATCGAAGTGCCAGTCAGAGTGAGTGAGTGGCATGCATTTTTTTACGCACGAGACGGGGATCAAGCGGGACGCCAAGCGCCTGAAGAAGTCGTTGGCGCGGCACGGCCACGAGTTCAAGCACACCGTGTGCCTCGATTTGATGGCCCGCCTGCACGGCTTTGCAAACTTCTCGGAGTGGCGGAACACGATTTGGGACGGAGCGCTGAGCCCCTTCGATG